>JAFCEM010000008.1 GCA_017609145.1 Candidatus Aenigmatarchaeota archaeon
CTGGCGAAGGTATATCCGGATGCCCGCTTATATCAACCTGTGAAAACGTCATTGGCCTTTTCCTTAGGGTATAATTTATGAACCATATTATGACTATCGGAAGGATAAGGTCGTATGCTATGATGAAATGGAGCGGGCTTATGAACTCTGACATGAATACAGCAGCCAGCGGGGTTATTATGGTTCCAAGGACGGGCAGAACTATACCCATCATGTGAATGACCATTACGGGCATTTTCAGATTCTGGACATAATGCTTCATCCTGGTTTTTGTCCCGCCAAGTATGGTTTCAAGTGCCTGGTCGAGGACATTCTTTGCCTTTCCTGACAGCTGGGTCTGCGAATCTTTTATGAGGCGCAGCGATTCTGCGAACTCTTCATTCTCAACTTTCCATTTGACTATATAGTCGCTCAGTGCATCGTTCGCTGAATAATACTTTCTCATCTCTATATCCCAGATAAGCCTTCTCATGTCTTGTGCCAGCGGACCTGTTATGTTTGAGGCTGTGAATCTCAGTGCCCGTTCAAGATTCGGCGAAACTCTCATGGAAATAACCATGTACAGTATTGAGAGTATTATCTGGGAGCTTGCCTCTATCCGCTGGGATTTTACAAAATTGCTGGGGTATTTGAGAAGATAGTATGCTATGGGCATCCCGACCATGGCCAGGACAAGCCCGCCAATCATTGAAAGTATGCCAAGTATGATAAAGACCAGGCACATGCACACAAACAAAAGGATGGTAAGCACAAACAGGCCCCCGACACCCTCAGGTGTTACCCTGAGACCTGTAAAGGAGATGGCACTTTCCAGTTCCTTGGTGGTTTTTTTGTCAAGATTCATCTTGACTAATTTTGATGTGAATCCCACGAGTTTTTCATACCAGCCGGCTTTTCTTCGCTGTGATTTTTTGTATATTCTATATTCCCTTGTGCTGGTTAGGGAAGCCGGCCTCTCTCCCGGGAGCAGAATCTTTTCATATCTTCCGGCTCTCCTGATGAGTTTCTTTTTTTTCTTTCTTGAGAACGAGGGCATGCTTTATTATTGCTTTTTTTGGCTTAATAATTATATTAAACAGCCCACAAATAGATAGTATGGCACTCAGGTTCTATAATACACTAAGCAGAAAGAAGGAAACATTCAGACCGCTGAAGAAGGGAATTGTCAAGATGTACAACTGCGGCCCAACCGTTTATGACTTTGCCCATATAGGGAACTTCCGTGCATATGTGTTTGCAGACCTGCTCCGCAGATATCTTGAATACAAGGGATTCAGGGTGAAGCAGGTGATGAACATAACTGATGTAGGTCATATGAGCATTGATGACGATGCTGACAGCAGGGGTGAGGATAAAATAGAAGCCTCGGCCAGAAAGCAGCACAAAACACCGCTTGAGATTTCACACTTCTATACAAAAGCATTTATTGAGGACGCCAAGAGCATGAACCTTATGAAACCCATGAAGATGCCAAAGGCCACCAAACACATAAAGGAAATGACGGCGCTTGTGCAGAAGCTTATAAAGAAAGGTCATGCCTATGTGGTCAATGGCTCAGTATATTATGATGTTGGAAGTTTCAAAAAATACGGAAGGCTGTCCGGCAACTCAATAGAGCAGCTCAGAGCAGGGGCAAGACTTGAAGTCAACCCGGAGAAGAAGAACCCCCTTGACTTCGCTCTGTGGATCAGTAATCCCAAACACGTCATGCAATGGGATTCCCCATGGGGTAGGGGATACCCCGGCTGGCATATAGAGTGTTCCGCGATGTCTATGAAGTACTTGGGTGACACAATTGACATACATACAGGCGGAGAGGACAACATCTTCCCGCACCACGAATGTGAGATTGCCCAGTCCGAAGGGGCGACAGGCAAACCCTTTGTGAGGTACTGGCTTCATATAAGGCACCTTATGGTAAACGGCCAGAAGATGAGCAAGTCCAAGGGCAACTTCTATACCCTGAGGGACCTTTTGGCCAAAGGATACAACCCAAAGGCAATAAGATATCTTCTGCTTTCAGCCCATTACAGAACAAGGTTGAACTTCACTGAAGATGGTGTCAAGAAGGCAGAGGGATTAATCAGGAGATTTGGCGAATTCATGGAAAATATGCGCACGGGAAAGGACAATGCAAAATCCCTTAGAGCCATTAAAAAGGTAAATAAGGAATTCGAGGCAGCTATGGATGACGACCTTAACATGCCCAGAGCCCTTGCATCAATATTCGAATTTATGCGCAATCTCAACAAATCGGGTGGTGGTCCTAAGGCCTATCAGACCATGATAGCATTTGACAGCGTTCTCGGACTCGGGCTCTCTGATATCGAAGCTTGGAAAGTCGCCAAAGATGCGGAACCGGAGATAAGGAAGCTTATAAAGAAGCGCGAGGAACTGAGAAAAACAAACAAATGGTCAGAAGCGGACAAAATTCGCGCTGCTCTCACAAAGAAAGGAATAGTCATAGAGGATACTGAAAAGGGGCCTAGATGGAGAAAAGTGAAAAAATGACGGCGAAGATAACATTCTTGGGAAGCGGCGGAAGCCGGTTTGTTGTGCTGACGCAGGCGAGATCCAGTGGTGGCTGGATACTTGAGATGGACGGCGAGATACTTCACATAGACCCGGGCCCGGGCGCACTCGCGGCAGCCAAAAAGTACAAGGTGAATCTGAGGAAGCTTACAGGGGTTTTGGTTTCCCATACACACACAGACCATTATACGAATGCTGAGTTGGTTGTGGAAGCAATGACATCCGGTGCAAGGATAAAGAGGGGAACCGTGATAGGCAACAAATATGCCATCAGAGGAGGCGACGGCCACCATGCCGTTTTCAGCAGCTTCCATCTTAATGCAGTCAGCAATTATAAGGCCCTGAAACCCGGAGATGAAACAAACGTAGGCAGGATAAAGATTACTGCAACACCGACAAAACACAAAGACGAAAAGGGAATAGGGTTTGTTTTTGAAGGCTCTGTGAAGATAGGCTATCCTTCAGATGGGATGTATTTCAACGGGCAGGAAAAACATTTCCAGGGATGCGATTGCCTCATTCTTAACTGCCTCAGGCCAAGAAGCGATAATTGGCCAGGACACATGAATACGAGGCAGGCACTGGAACTCATCAAAAAAACCAAACCCGGTTTTGCTATCCTGCAGCATTTCGGGATGAAGATGCTGAAGGGAGTTTCTTTCAAAGAGGCAAAATGGATAGAGGAAGAAAGCGGCATAAAGACAATAGCTGCAAAAGACGGTATGAAAATCACTGTTTAATCATATTGTAGCCGAAAAAAATAAGCATAAGAATTATTATAAGAATTGCAAAGAGCATCCAAGAAGAAAACTCATTACAGGGCTTGTCGCACGCGCCGCCACAATCTACACCGTCCTCATTCAGGTCCTGCTTACCGTTAAAGCAGGTTTCTTCTGGGTTACAATTTTCGTCGGTCGCCCCGTCACAGTCATTGTCAATTAAATCATAGCATATCTCTGTTGTGGGTCCGGTCTCGCCTACACAACTTCCCCAGCGCCCGTTTTCTTTGCAGGTCTGGACTCCCTTTTCACATGCGCCTGTATCGGTTCCACATTCCCTTGTTTCTGACGGCGTGCAGCACACCAGGCCTTCATCGATTTTTCCGTCACAGTCATCATCTATATCATTGCAGGGGTCGTCGTTCTCATCCCTCTTGTCATTCCCACCGTAGCACCAGCACTTTGACTCTTCGGCTGACTTGCCCCCGTTCACATTGTCAACTATGCCATCACAGTCATCATCAAGCGTGTTGCATACCTCAATCTCCGGCCCGGTTTCAGCCAGGCACTCGCTCCATTCACCATCACTGCATATCTGGTAGCCTTCTATGCATATTCCGGCATTTGTTCCGCATGGCTTGACGTCCCCGGTTTTGCATACATACGTGCAGTTCTGCCATTTTCCGTCGACCATTATACCGCTTTCGTCGATAATATAATCACAGTCATCATCCTTTCCATTATCACAAATCTCGGTCAGGTCCCCCGGCTCAAGCGTGTTGCTGCATGTTACACCAAGCTTGTCTTCGGTGCACATCAGCACACCCTCACAGACCCCGGCCTTTCCACAATTTTCCCCGGCATCAAAACCCTCATCAATAACACCGTCACAGTCATTGTCCAGATAGTCACAAAGCTCCACCGCTTCCGGATGCACGTCTTTCTTTCTGTCATCACAATCGTTCCCACCCTCTTTCACTGCACAGTAGCCATCCCTGTCAAGGTCATTGCAGGTCATAAAGCTGAAAGAGCCTGTTTTGAGAACAGTTCCGCTGTTTTCGATCTTGAAGATAACATCGTGCTCGCCCGTGGAAATTGGTGACGCCAGAACAAACGTACTGAAGTCCTCTTCAATCAGATAAGCATCGGCCATCTCCTGGGAACTCGTAACACCACTAACCGTTACCGGCGGATTGGTCGGGCTGCTGGAGCCAGGCGAAACAACAACGGCATCCTCCGAATCGCTTGTTTCCACAGCATAACAGTTTCTTATCTCCTGCTCGCAGTTTTCCATCTCACCGGTGCAATACTTGAATTCGTCCGCAAAAAGATTGTTCTCGAAGTCGTCAATGGAATATTCCGCTTCATAGGAGCTGTCATAGCTGCACTCTATTTTGTTATTGAATATGTCCCTGCCCTCGTTCACGTTAGCATCCCTTGAAACCGCATGCGTTTCAGTCTGCTGTTCGCTGTAATCCGTATAGGCACAAAGCTCCGGCCCGTTCGCCGGCAGGCGGTTTATGATATAGCTGGCCTGATAGTCATAATCGAATATCACCACAAGGCCTGTTTCATAGTCCCAGTACGCACTCTGATTCATTTTCTGGTAGGTTGTCTCGCCGCCATCAATCTTGTATATACCTCCACTGTACTGCGTAGGGCCTCCATATGCTGTATATCCCTCATCCAGGCTTGCGCCATCAAAGGGTGCATAAAACCTGTACCAGTCATTCACACCAGTGCAGCCTGAATAGACATCGGTGTTACATGGTTCTAGGTCTGTTATGCTCTGCTCTATCCACAGGCCGCCGCCCGAACTGGAGTCCTCACATGACTGTCTCATGGTCAGCTGAACCCGGGTACCGTCCAGGCCGGGTGCACTGCCGCAACTTTCGCTATAGTCACCGTTGCGGCACTTCACTTTCCATGAAAGGTCCTTTTCGTTGTTGTCCCCAGGCAATGAAACACTTGACATGCTGTCGTATATCAGCTCGGAATTCTCGCTGCCGTCGATGACTGCGTCCTTGTCTTCAACAATAGTATCTGACCATTCGCATTCATAAGGTGGGCCGCAGGGACAGTCACAATCACCATCACCCGCACATTCGGCATTGCCGCACGTACCCTCAACCATCAGCGAATAGGAAAACTCCTGCGCTGGGTATTCATACCAAGTCACCCTGATTTCGCCGGTTATGTTGTATCCAAAAGGATATTTTTTGTATGGCAGGTCGCCCGGGCTCTGTGGCAGCAGTCCGCTCATGTCAATGCCTGAATAAAGTTCCCCGTCCAGATATGCATTAAGATAGGGGGTCGGGGTTTTGGGTATGTCACCAAATTCTGTGAAGCTTATCAGAATCTCACCCGTCAGATTTTCGGCCGTGCAGTATGAACCCTTGAAATTGGTTATCTCCATTTCTATGTTGGCTGCCGCATGCTGGATGAGCAGAAATAATACAAACACAAAGGCGACAAAACAGCATCTCCCTTTCATATTTATAATTTGTCCAGCCTTCTTAATTAACTTTGATGCCAGAATCCTGTTTTTAAGGATTTTCCTTAATTTAAAGGTATGACAAGCTTCAGGAAACGAAAAACGGAATATGACAATACATTCAGGCTTTTTACACCTGAGGTAAGGGCCGCTGTGAGAAAACGCTTTGAAAGCCCCACCCCCATTCAGGATATTGTTATCCCAAAGATTCTTAAGGGCAGGAACGTGCTCATGATGTCAGAGACGGGCTCGGGCAAAACAGAGGCTGTTATGCTCCCCCTTTTCAACGGGTTGGTTAAAAGGCAGGCACCGAAACCCATAAGCATACTCTACATCTGTCCCCTACGCAGCCTTAACAGAGACCTGCTCAAGAGAATATTGTGGTGGTCAAAGGAGCTTGGTTTTGACGTTTCTGTCAGGCATGGCGACACGTCGCAATATGAGAGGCACATGCAGTCGCAGAACCCTGCAGACGTGTTCATCGTCACCCCCGAAACATTGCAGGCAATACTCACGGGAAAGCTCATGAGGAAGCACCTCGCAAACGTAAGATGGATTGTCATAGACGAGCTGCACGAGTTGTGCAGCAACAAGCGTGGCGTCCAGCTCTCTGTTGGTCTGGAGAGGCTCAAGGAAATAATAGCGTCATCAGGAAATCCAAAACCGCAGATGATAGGAGTTTCTGCGACAATAGGCTCCCCAGAGCTGGTGGCTAAATTTCTTTCGCCTGACATGCAGTGTGAGATAGTCAAGACAGAAAAGACAGGAGATTTTAACGTGCTCGTCGAATCGCCGGTTCCGGTAAAGGAGGATTTCAGCATCGCTTCCAACATATGGATTTCCCCGGTGATAGCCGCAAGGCTTGGAAGGATAAGGCAGATACTCTCCGAAAAGGCCTCGGTTTTGACGTTCACCAACACAAGAGAATTCGCCGAGATTCTGTCCTCAAGGCTGAAGAACATGGATGGCGGCCTCGCGGTCGAAACCCATCACTCTTCGCTTTCCAAGGAGGTCAGGATAGAGGCCGAAGAGAGATTTAAAGAGGGCGAGCTCAAGTCGCTGATATGCACATCCAGCCTGGAGCTCGGCATAGACGTTGGCCTGATAGACTTCGTTATACAGTACCAGTCTCCGCGGCAGGTTGCCAAATTCATACAGAGGGTTGGGAGAGCCGGCCATACACTAGACAGGAAGTCGGAAGGTGTGATAATATCGTCAGAAGCCGAGGACTGTTTTGAGTCAACAGTGATAGCGAGCCATTCACTGAAGGGATTGATAGAGCCTACCGAAGTCTATCCAAAATCCCTCGATGTACTCGGGCACCAGATAATAGGAATGGCACTGGAAGAGTACAGGATACCTTTTGACAAGGCTTTCGGGATAATAAAGAAGGCGGAGCCATTCAGAAAGGTTACAAAGGATGAGATGTTCAGCATGTGCGAACTGATGCAGAAGCTGGGCATGTTGTGGATGGATGATTCGGATGAGGGTATCCTGCTCAAGCGCAGGAAAAGGGCATGGGAATACTACTACCAGAACCTGTCCACCATACCCGACGTGAAGAATTACATGGTGATAGACACAGTCTCGAACAAACCAGTTGCCACGCTTGACGCAGAGTTCGTGGTGCTGCATGGTTCGCCGGGGACATCTTTCATCTGCAAGGGGCAGACATGGAGGATACTCGAGCTACGGGAGGGCAAGATATTCGCCGAGCCGGGCAAGGGCATCGAGGCTGCAATACCTGCGTGGGAAGGCGAACTCATACCAGTGCCCTGGGATATTTCGCAGGGCGTGGGAGCACTGAGAAGGGAGATAAGCGAACTCCTCTCCGGAAAAACAGAAAGAGTCGCGATAATAGAGGCCCTGAAAAGGAAATACCCTGTAACGGCCGAAACTGCGGAAAAGATGCTTTCCATGATTGAGATACAGTCAAGAAAGGGAATCGTTCCTGATGACAGAACAGTGCTGATAGAATACGGTGAAACAAAGAGCATGAAAGAGGAGGGCTACGCAACCCGCCGGCTTTCGCCCGCAATGGACTACTGGATCGTCATCCACACATGTTGGGGCTCAAAAGTCAATGAAACGGTCGGCAGGGCGCTTTCCGCGCTGCTGACGAACAGGTTCGGCTCCGTTGGCCTGCAGACAGACCCATACAAGATAATACTGAAAATGCAGTCCGGTGATGATTTCAAAAGCGCTATTGAGCTCTTCAGGACAATGGAACCGAAAACCCTTCCGGACATAGTCCGGCTGAGCCTGCGAAACAGTGAGCTGTTCAGATGGAGGTTCCTGCACGTTGCAAAGAGGCTTGGCATAATATCAAGGGAGGCAGACTTTGGAAAGAACTATCTGAAGAAAATCGTTGAATCCTACCTCAACACTCCCGTGTCCACCGAAGCGCTGAATGAAATAGAGCAGGACAAGCTTGACATAAAACAAGCAGTCAGGGCAATGGAGATGGTGAGGGACAAAAAGGTTGATGTCGTTGTGAAGAAAGGGCTTTCGCCCATGTCAGAGGCCGGCGTCCTGAAGAAATACGAGATAATCGCGCCGGAGAGGCCCGAAAAAGAGATATTCGAGATCTTCAGGCAGAGGATCATGAACACAAGAATGAGGCTCCTGTGCTGCCACTGTGGGTTCGGCATTAACTATGACATGAAGGACCTGCCTGATGAAATCAAATGCCTGAATTGCGGAGCGCGACTGGTCAGCGTGATAACTCCCTACGATAGGGAGAAGGAAAGGCTGCTTAAGAAGTTCATAGCAAAGAAGCAGCAGCTCGAGAAGCCCGAGCTGGACACAGTCAGCGGGCTCATGGACATCGCCGGCATGGTCTCGAGTTCGGGGAGGGATGCTGTCATTGCCCTTGCAGGCCGGGGCGTGGGCCCGCGCGCTGTAGCGCGCATACTCCTGAAGCAGAGCACCGGCGACGAGCTGCTGAGGGACATCCTCCGCGAAGAACAAAAATTTTCTAGGACAAAGCGTTTTTGGCGATGATATATTTCCCTCTTCCTATTCTCTGTATTTTTCTGCTGCCCAAAAGATTGTTTATTGCTCTGTGTAATTGTGTTTCGCCCAAATTCGTTAACTCTTTAAGTTCGTTTTGTCTCAGAATCCTATTTTCTAGGACCTTCAATATTTTTTCTTCTTTGGAAAGTTTTAGCCATTTAATATTTTCATTTTCGCTATATTCTGGGAATGTATAAAAACCATAACATAACTTTATCAGCGAGCCATCCTTTAATGCTCTTCTCATCTTCGTAAGAAATGAGCTAGTTGGTATACCGACTCTGCTTTCCAATTCTTTGTATGTAACTATCTGCTTATTTTTTCTCAATTTCTCAATAACACTTTCAAATTTTTCTTTATTCACACGCATCGCTATCGAATATTTGGGATTGGTGTTTTCAAGGGCAATATCAAATCTTTCATCTTTAAACCAAAAACCACCAAGTTCGCCAAATATGGATTTTGCCTTTTTAATATCTTTCATTATCAAAGGAAAAGATTCTGTACTAATATGAACTGATTCTTTATATTCTGAAGTCTTATAACCCAAACTAATAGCAAGCTGTTGAATTAAATCTTTAATAACGCCTTTATTCTGAGCTATTCTAAAATCACAATCAGGAGAGCCCTCATCCACGACAAGCTGTGCAAATACCTGAAATCTCCACATTCTTGGCAAATTGAGTACATCTTCTAAGAACGTATCCTTGGAAAATTTCCTTTCCAGAATATTTGATGTTGCCTTTACCAAAAATCTTGGTATAGTTATAAAACAATTATTTGGTTTTTCTTTAATTCTTGGTTTATGTTTTATAACAGAATCAATTAATCTGGCACCCCACTTTATGTTCATTTTATGCTGTGTCCATATACACATTCTATTCAATGAACCATGACCATCACCGATTATCATACTAACAACTCTTAGCGTAAGAGGTGTGAATTCAAAAGGAAATTTTGTTTCATATATCATCTTTTGGTTTTCAGTGAAGCCGAGAATAGATTTTTCAGCAAAATTCTTATCTACGTTTAGCTTTTCACATATTTTGGATAGTAAATTCACATTAACAAATTTTCGTCTTTTATAAATATCTGCAAGAGTAGGATAGGTTACATGTAATTTTCTTGAGAGTCTCTCGACACCATACTTCTTTATCTTTTCTTTATATTTTGAGGTAAAAAGCTCATTGAGATAAACGAACCCCTTTAAGTCCCAGATGTGAACAAACATCCTTTCCATACTACCTATTTTATTCTTGTTTCCTTTCATAAAAACCCTTCAACCACGCCTATATTCTAATTCAGTTCCTTTTTGTTTGGGAACGGGCCGAATAAGCGGAAGCTATCGAGGCCCGATATTGAGAAAGCAGTGCCAGAAGGGCGAAAATCATTAAGAGTGAGCTGGCGAAGCCAAATGAACCTTAAGATTTTCAGCTTCTGTTGGGTTATTTTATTTCTATGGTTAAATAATATTATGGAAAAAATGCTATTCAATGATAAAGAATACGAAATTATTCTTTTAAAACGTCTTATTGAGACCCTTGATCTAATGCTTAATAGCGAAGTATTGGAATTGCATGGCAATGATCCACACACCGAAGTATGGTTTCAAACCAGTATACATCAAAAGTTTTTTTATATAATACTATTAGATTTCTTATCAAGATCTGATTTAGAATTATGCAAGGAAAAAGCCTCCTGCATAGATTCATTGACAATTATTCAAGAAAAACCAAATTTTAATGATAATGAATCGATATCAGAGTTCAATACAGCGACCGAAATATTCAAATCATGGATTAACGAAGAAGTCATAATAAAAAACTTTTATATTTCGAGTCTCAATAAGGAATTTAATTTGGAACTAAAGAGAGAAGAATTTATTAGAATATGTGGAACTATTTCAAAACACAATTTCACAAAACTAACCAGAATATCCGAAGATATACAGAAGATTCTCAAAAAAAATTCGATTAACATCTCTAATACATCTCCAATTTTGCTACTCAATGATTTCTATGAAAAATTTCATAATGATATTCTGATATACCATATCAGTAATATTTCAGAAATGTTGAATAATATAAGGTGGGGAATCCATCATTATCTATTGAATGAATTCAATAAATCCTACATGAAGAATAGTTCTAATTCCTATGGAGAGTATAGATACATTTATCCAAAAGATGTAAAAAATAAGTTCGTAAGAGTATGTTACTGGGACTTGATGAACTCTATTAGATCTAAACCGCAGTTCAGAAAATTCAAAACAACCAAATATTTAAAAACCAGATATTAGAGAATTTTTCGAAAGATTTCTTTAAAAACTAAAGCTTCCCCAACTCACCGAGGAAAACCCCGTCGAGCATGTATACCTTTGCTGTTTTGTTATGTATCCTTCTCAGCAGGGGCCCGAGAAACTGCTTCTGCCCGGGGTCGGGTTTCCTGTTCACTGCCATGCCTCCTGAAAGGTTGTTGAAACACGGCATGACTATTATCTCTGGGAACCCGGTTGCCTGTTTGTATCTCTTTTTCATCAGCTCTGTTTTGAGTTTTGCTCTGAGCCACACGGGCTCTGACCACCTGTAGCCCAGCTTGTCCCTGAACTCGATCTGCGGGTGGCTGTGGCCCGTGACAACGAACTTAGCCTTCGTGAAACTCTCTGGCGGCCACCCATGCCCGTGCACAAGGAAAAGGTCACCGATCCTGAACCCGGAGCTTTTGTGCAACCTGACGCCTTCGGGTAGCCAGTCCCTGATGCCGCTGTCGTGGTTGCCCGGCACGACATCAACCTTCACCCTGCCGTTGAAACGGCCGAAGAATTCGGGCAACTCCCGCAGCTCCTGTCTGCTTATCCCCGGCACCTTGTGCTTTATGTCCCCCAGAATCACCAACCTGTCAGCCCTTGTTTCCTGAACCAGCCTCTCCAACCTTTTGACCATGCCCCTCGTTTGAGAGGGGATTCTCATGCTCCTCTGGTAGTATTCATTCTCAATCCCTATATGCAGGTCTGAAACAATCAGTATCCTTTCCCCACGGTTCTCGAATACGAGCGCGGGCTCGTTTGTCACAAAAACAGGCTCCATAACCTTAGGATTGGGGCATTATTTAAAAACTAATAGCGCGACTGGATGAACGACTTCTGCTGCTTGTATGCGACCAGTTTCTCAATCTCCGCGGGCCTGAAAACACCTTTCTCGGTTATTATCTTCGTGACGTATTCCGCGGGCGTAATATCAAAGGCGGGATTGACTATCTTTGCCCCCCTAAGCTTCCCGGGGTTTATCAACTCTTTCGGGTTTCTCTGCTCTATGTTCGGGATATCCCTCGTCACCTTCAGGCTTTCACCTGCGACGATAAACGGCTTCCCGAACCTGTGTGCAACAATAGCTATCGGAAGGGTTCCTATCTTGTTTATTACAGAGCCGTCCTGCAATATTGCATCGCAGCCCACAAGGACCTTCGTTGCTCTCTTCATAAGGTGGCCCGATGCCGAGTCAATCGAATACGTCACCGGTATCTTCTGATTCAGCAGCTCTTTCGCGGTTATTTTTCCCTGGTAAAGCGGTCTCGTTTCGGTGACTATGACCTCGAACTTCCTGTCCTGTCTTTTTGCCTCCGAAAGCGCGGCGACAACGTTTTTGGAATGGCAGTGCGTCAATATGACATCACCGTCAACAATTTCCTTTGCCCCGGTTTCTGCCACCTTCCTGACTATTTCATTCAGTTTGCGTAATTGCTCGTTGCAAACCCTTTCAACAAACCCCTTAAGCCTTTCAACACTCTTTATCTCTGCAACTTCTGCCTGTACCATCACGGAGCTTATGACCTTTTTAAGCTCGGGCTCAGTTGGCCTGGTAGAGAGGACCTTTCTTGCTGTCATATCAAGTTCCCCTATCAGGTCGGCTTTGTTACTTGACCTGCTCTTCTTTGCCGTGAGACTCAGGCACCTGAGCCCGGCCTCTGCTACATCATTAGCGCCCTGGATTTTTAGGGATTTGATGTCACTGATTATCCTAGCAACTGATTCGTTGGCCATATTAAGAATTGCTTTCCTGTAATAAAAATCAGATTCTCAGTTTTTTGATATCCTTCTCATGCATGGCACGTGCGGTGATTTTTTTCTTTTCCTTGCCCTTGCGGTATACAAGCCCAACTTCCTTATTTTTCGGAGCGTCCGAATAGCGGACCGTCAGCCCGGTCGCAAGCATAAGCTCCTTGTCCCCCCCACCAGTAATGATAGTGACAGGGCCTTTGTGGTCCTTGACCTCCATCCATATCAGACCATATTCCTTTGCAAGGTTTATAAGCACTTTGTTTTCTTCCTCGTTACGCCCTACAATAATCTTGTGCTTTCCGCAACGGAAATGCCTGCCAAACCTGAGAAGTGTGGCACTTTCGTGGTTCAGTTTGTTGTGTTTGATCAGGTTTCTGAGCTTGCGCGAAAATTCAGGGTCGGTCAGAAGGCACCCACCAGCGGGCGTAGGGTATTTCTTTATCCTGTATCTCCTTGCAAGAGCAATCTGCTTCTTCCTTGAGCGCCCCCTGATTGATAGCAGCTTATTCCTGTCAATAACACCATGCTTCTCAGCCTCGGTAGGCGGAAGCAGTTTGCCCGAAAGAGGCCTGAGCACATGGCCGCTGACGCCCGCTTCTTTGTCTATGAGTTCCATGACACCCTTCTTTTGGGACATGGGCCTCTCGTTAAGAACATCTCCAGTAACAAGAAGGTGTGCCTTCTGCTTGCTCGCCAGCTCCCATGCTTTTTTGAGGATGTGAATCCTGCAGTCAATGCACGGGTTCATGTTCCTGCCATAACCGTGCTTGGGCTTGCGCACAATATCGAAGAAATCATCACCCTTGGGGACTACATGAAGCCTTATCCTGAGCCTTTTCGCAAGGGCACGGACTTCGTCAACATCGCTCGTGCTGAAGACGTCGATGAAATGGACTGCCTCGATCCCGAGCCCCTGCTCCTGAATTAGCTTCACGGCAAGGATGGAATCAAGCCCGCCCGAAAACAGAACGAGAGCCTTGTGCCTGTTGCCCATTTGATTTCACTTCCCGAATTGTTCAATGAATAAACGTTTGTTCTGTTAATGTTTCTGAACTTCACTAATCCCATATCTACAAGTCCAATAGTTGTTTTTCTTTTTTTGTCTTTTCTTTTCCATCCATGCAAATGACCATAAACAGTTCCTGATTTTAATTTTAGTAACTCAGATATGTTTTCTCTTGTCTTTGGGTACTCTTTCAATAACTTCAATATTTTTTTCTTTGTCATATTATGGGGATGTTTAATCCCATCTATAATCTTAGTTAGCTCCTGACTTTTTCTATATCCTTTTGAAAAATCTATTTTTTCTTTGAATCTGAGCATATTTTTATAACCACAGATTCTTAAATGCCATCTGTTATCATCTTTATCTATTTTTGATTCTATATCCAATTCTGACAAGATTTTTTTAATGAAAATCAATAATGGTCTAAGCTTTTGTTTAATTGCAATAACGCCATATTTTGGGACACTTCCGTCATCATTAAACCACGTTCTTAACATATTGATTTTCCAATTCAAAGGCATTTTTTCGATTTGTGAAGTTATATTTTTGGTATCTTTCCCAAAACTAAACTTACCAAAAATATACCATAAACTCTTTCCAACCCATCTGGGATATCTCACTCTTGTTATTGATTTTTCGTTTCTAATCACAGGTTTTATATTAAAAACAATAGTCATTTTTGATACAAAATCATTGACAAGAAACTCTTCAGTATTGCAATAGTGGATATCTCCCTTTCTGCTTATTCCACCATCACCAAACAGATAGCCCATGACTGGAGCCAAAACACTAAGTTCATTTTTATTGAATTTCTTTTTAATCTTTATGTATTCTATATATGGAATAGGGATAGTTTTGTTTTTAACCCAAGACCACACGGTTCGATAAGAAATATTAAAATGCTTTGATATTTCTCTAATTTCTTGACCATGTTTAAATTTTTTCATAACTTGAGAATAATATTTAGATGATTGGTATTGTTTTGAATAAGTTTCCACAAAATCTTCATATTTAATTCTGAACATATCGTTTCCTTTTATTTCTAATAAATTATAATTACCGGGCTATTTAATTAATGAAAAAACAATCTTAGAAATCAGCATGTGCCTGAACCCGAAGAGCCGCCATATGTTGATGAAAGTCCTGTAGATGCCGATTCTGAAGTTAAAGTTTGTGAACAGACAGAAGGTTCTGAGCTAAATCCACAGCAAATCAATGTCTTAATCAACTCGGCTGACCTCATGGTCAAACCCAAAGCACTTGCAAAACCACTTTCATCTACCTTCAATCCATTCATAAACAGACTAGGCGAACCAGTAACACTGTTTTGGTCAGCAAGTTCAAAGTCTTCATTTGCGTATCCTATACCTCTTGAGCTACTCATGCAGGATTCTAGCTCTGTTATTTCAATATTAGAATTTATAAGACAGCCAGCGCTGTCTCCTTCCTTCATGAAACATGAAACATAATCCCAATAATTATCGGACTGCTCTTCCCTTATGCAAATCTGTCTGAGATTTTCCTGAGCTTCTGTTTTACCATGCATTGATGTTACTTCTCCATTTACAACTGAACCCATATATCTAACTTCAATATTCCCTGCCAAATTGGGTATGTTATCAACAATCTCTGCCAAAATCCTTTGCATTTGTATGCCAAATGGACAGTAGCTTACAACAAAAGCCTGTAAAAGAGGTTCGTTTTCTTTTGGAATGTCAGCGCATGTTAATTCATTGTTTTGATTTGCTCCAGAATAATCAGTATCCAGCTCTATTACCTGCGGTATGATATAATTACCGTCCTTTGTGCAGTAGACCGGCATCTCTTGGCCGTTAAGCTCGACCATGACCTTGTACAGCCCGCTTTCCTCACTCACTGACACCAGTTCTATTGTCTGCCCCGTGGCGCTTTCAAGGAAGTCAATGGCCTTCTGGCCAACAGTGTCCCCACCCAGGTCATTGCCGGCAATGATATGGCCGGTCATGCCTGACATCGAACCATTAAGAATGAAACCAATTGCAAAGGCAAGAACCACTACCCCTGCTATGTAAAGCCTTTTGTTTTTCTTCTTGAAGAGCCTGTCATTGTAATCCTTGATTTCATCAAAACTCTCTTCCCTGTCTTTGTCGCCGTCTTCGTATCTTCTGTCCCTTCTAGACATAGGTTTATTTTGTAGGCATTCCTTTAAAAGCTTTGCAGAAAAAAATCCGCAAATTATGCAACCATTGCCTGTGGATGAGGTACTACAAATATAATATAGTGTCCTGAAATGTGGCTTTGCACTATCTTATTAGAATACCACCTCTCAGCGAGCCATGATTTCTGCAATCCCGGCTTTATGGAAAAAGGTTAAATTAATGAGCACAGATTAAATATATGCTTGAAAATATTCAGAATCTTGTTGTAAATGCAAAGAAAGCAGCCGATGTTATAAAGTCCTTTTCGGGAAGGGTAAGGATAATCAGCCATTATGACTGTGATGGTGTTTGCTCCGCCGCCATCATGTTGAGGGCGCTTGTGAGGGAAGGCAAGGAATTCCATCTCACGCTGGTGAAGCAGCTAAGCGACAATCTGATAAGGGAGATTTCCCATGAGGAAAACGGGCTGGTAATCTTCCTTGACCTGGGCTCGGGGCAGCTGGAAAGCATCGATAAACACCTGCTCAGTGAAGAAAAAGGAAGCAGGATTGTGATAGTCTCTGACCACCACCAGGTCCAGGGCGAGATACAGCCGGCACTGGAAAGGAAGATTTTCCATGTCAATCCCATGCTTTTCGGGATAGATGAAAATGTCGCGGGTGCGGGGGTGACTTACCTGATTGCAAGGGCCATGAGCCCGGTAAACACAGACCTCAGCGAGCTCGGCATAGTAGGCGCAATCGGCGATTCTCAGATTGGCTCAATAGGCGAGAACTGGGGATTGTTCGGGCTCAACAAGGAGATACTGAAGGATGCTGAAAAGGCCAAAAAGATTAAGATTGAGAAGGGACTGAGAATCTGGGGCAGGCGGACCAGGCCAATACACAAGGCGCTGGAATATTCCGTTGACCCCTACATACCAGGCGTGTCAAATTCCGAATCAGCGAGCGTCCAGTTCCTGCAGGAGCTTGGTATAGAACTGAAAAGGCCCGACGGCACGTGGAGAACGCTCGCGGACCTTTCGGAAGAGGAACAACAGAAGCTGGCTTCAGGAATCATAAAGGAAAGGATAAGGAACAATGAGGAACACCCCGAACGGATATTTGGTGATGTCTACGAACTTACGGACAAAAAGGAAGAATTAAGGGGCGCCAGTGAATTCGCCACCATACTCAATGCATGCGGAAAGACCGGTGCGGGCTATCTCGGGATTTCCCTCTGCCTCAACGATTTCAGTTCTTTGGATGACGTAAAGGCAAGGCTGGAGTCATACAGAAGGGAAATCGGAAAAGGACTCTCCTGGGTGGAAAAGAACAGTGATGCGGTAAAGATAACAGAAAATGCAAGTTATATACGTGCCGGCGCAAAGATACCGGAATACATCATATCAAATGTTACCTCGATAATAAGCAAGTCAAACATGCTTCCCCCGAAGCCTGTGTTCGCTTTCGTTGACGCGGAGGAGGGCATGACCAAGGTTAGTGCCCGTGCCGAGGACTCTCTTGTAAAGGCGGGTCTTGACCTGAAGGATATCGTAGCATCCGCTGTCGCAGAGACAGGAGGTGAAGGCGGGGGCCATTCCGGGGCTGCCGGGGCAACAATTCCAAGGGAAAAAGAAGAAATTTTTATAAATACAGTAGAGAGATTAATAAAGAATCGTGATTGATATGGTAGAAACACTCAGAAGACTGGAAAAGAAAGAGGCGGAGAGGTTAGAGAAGAGGAAGGAAAAGGCACAGAAAAAAACAGAAAAGGCCGAGAAGACGAAAACGAAAAAATGGAAGGGCAAGGACTGGTTCACTGTGATTTCCCCAAAAATGTTCGGCAACAGCCCACTGGCCGAGACCCCTGCGACCGACCCGAAGTCAGTTATAGGCAGATGCGTGGAAATAGATGTACCAGAACTGACAAAGAACGAGTCAAAATACTACATGAAACTGAAATTCAGAATAACCGACGTTTCCGGCAATACGGCCCAGTCACGCTTTGACGGGTTTTCGTGCATAAGAGA
>JAFCEM010000058.1 GCA_017609145.1 Candidatus Aenigmatarchaeota archaeon
ACGGCTGTATCTTGAGGAAGAAATTAACCTCTACGAATACTATCATAAGAATGCCGAGGATACCGTATTTTCTGAACATGATCTCGCCACTATTATATAATTGACATGACAATATTAAGTAAGCCTAGACTCCCTGGAATTTGGGAAAAGATTTTTAAGTTTGACGAATAACTCATTAGTTGTGATGCAATGAAAATAAAAAATGTACCACAGCATCTTGCTGTTATTCCGGACGGGAACAGGCGCTGCGCCAGCAGACTGATGGAGAAGCCCTGGAAGGGTCACGAATGGGGATTCCTCAAGCTCGAGAAATTATTCAACTGGTGCAGGGAGACAGGCATTAAGATTGTCACATTCTATACACTTTCGCTGGAAAACCTCCAAAGCAGGCCGAAAGAGGAGATAGAGTTCCTTTTCCTTCTTGCAAGAAAGGAGCTGAACAACATCCTTGAGGACAAAGACAATTTCGTGAACAAAAACAGGATACGCGTGAGTTTCTTTGGTAACATTCATCTCATCCCAAAGGATATCCAGGAAGTGATAAAAAACGTTGAGAAAAAAACCAAAAGCTATTCGGATTACTTCTGCAACCTGGCAGTTGCCTACGGTGGCAGGCAGGAGATAATATCAGCCTGCAGGAACATAGGGTTTCTAGTGCAGTCAAAAAAACTCAGGCCCGAGGATATTGATGAAAAGATTTTCAGGCATAACCTGCAGACAAACGGCTTCCCATACCCTGATCTTATTATCAGAACCGGTGGGGAAAAGAGGCTATCGAACTTCCTACCATTCCAGAGCACATACTCAGAGCTCATGTTCCTTGATACGTTCTGGCCCGAACTGACCAAGAAGGAATTTATTGCAGCACTGAAGGATTATGCCCAGAGGCAGAGAAGGTTCGGCAAGTAAATATCGTCAAATCACCCAACTGTTTTGAAAAGTTTATAAGATGGCAGGACCATTTTTTAGTATGATAATAACGGAAACCAAGCCATTTGGTATGATAAAGGCGCAACTGAAAAAGGACGACAAAATCTCTCTGGTTGGCTGTAATATGTGCGCAAGGATGTGCGGAACAGGAGGCAAAGAAGCCCTGAATGAGATGAAAGGAAAACTAAAAGACAATGGGTATAATGTGATTAGTGAGTTTCTTTTTGCTCCTGTGTGTGACAGGGGCATGATTAAAAAAATAATCAAGACCAATGGAAACACGATTCTAGTATTGGCCTGCGATTCCGGCGTTTCAGGTCTAAAAGAGTTTTTCAGGGGCAAAAAGATAATTCCTGCTCTGAACACACATGGCTTGGGAGCATTTGAT
The DNA here is from genome assembly GCA_017609145.1 of Candidatus Aenigmatarchaeota archaeon. Taxonomy (GTDB): domain Archaea; phylum Aenigmatarchaeota; class Aenigmatarchaeia; order QMZP01; family QMZP01; genus JAFCEM01. Next base: position 1,319 of record JAFCEM010000058.1, read on the forward strand.
GAAGACGGAAATATTTTTATGGTTAGAGAATTTAAATGACCAATTCCTGATAAAAATCAGAGATTTATGGCAATTAGAACCCAAAGAACATAAACCGAAACGTATTTAAATATATATTGTATATAAGTTCATATTTGAAACGCAAAGAAGGAAATAATATGGCAGAAAAACCGCACATAAACATCATAACAGCAGGTCATGTCGACCACGGCAAGTCTACGTTAATCGGAAGATTATTGTTCGATTCCGGAGCCCTCAGCGAGCAGGAAATGAGAAAGCTCAAGGAAAAGGCCAAGGAGCTCAAGAAAGAAACATTCGAATTCGCTTTTGTGATGGACCAGCTCAAGGAAGAGAGAGAAAGGGGTGTCACAATAGATCTCATGTACAAGAGTTTTGAGACCAACAAATACTACTTCACTGTCATAGACTGTCCCGGGCACAGGGACTTCATCAAGAACATGATTACAGGCGCATCACAGGCGGATGCGGCTATTCTCGTTGTTTCAGCAAAGGACGGTGTGCAGGAACAGACTAAGGAGCACCTGTACCTTTCAAAGGTGCTTGGGATTAACCAGCTTGTTGTTGCTGTCAATAAGATGGACGAAGTCAATTATGACGAAGGCAAGTTCAACGAGGTAAAGGAAAGTGTTGGAAAGATACTTCAGACACTCGGATACAAACTTGATAGCGTTCCATTCGTTCCTGTTTCAGCTTATGTAGGAGACAATGTTTTCAAGAAATCCGACAAGATTGGATGGTACAAAGGTGCAACACTTATGGACACGCTTGACCAGAGCATAACCGCACCCGAAAAGCCGGTGGACAAGCCTCTCAGGATTCCTATTCAGGATGTCTACAGCATTACAGGCGTAGGCACTGTTCCGGTAGGAAAAGTCGATTCCGGTGTTCTCAAGCCCGGACAGAAGGTGATTTTTGAGCCCAGTGGAGCAAGCGCCGAGGTAAAGTCAGTCGAAATGCATCACAAACAACTTGACAAGGCAGAGCCCGGCGACAATGTGGGTTTCAATGTGAGGGGCGTTTCAAAGAATGAGATAAAAAAGGGAGACGTTGTAGGTACTCCGGACAACCCCCCAACAGTTGCGAAGGAATTCACGGGACAGATAATCGTTCTTCAGCATCCGACCGTAATCACAAAGGGCTACACACCCGTTTTCCATGCACACACTGCTCATGTCGCTTGCAAGATAAAGGAAATAGTCAAGAAGATTGACCCGAAGACAGGGCAGACAGTGCAGGAGCATCCTGACATGCTTAAATCCGGCGATGCTGCTATTATCAAAGTTGAGCCGACACAGCCGCTTGCGATTGAAAAGCAGTCCGATTTCCCGGGCCTTGCAAAATTCGCAATCAGGGACATGGGCAAGACAATAGCTGCAGGCATTGTGATTGATATTGTTAAATCAACAAAGGGAAAGTAAAGCTAATTTCTATACTTTCCATAAAGTAAGATTTTTAAGCATTCAACCATATTTATATCCATGAAAAAATACCTGCTTTATCTGGCCCTGATACTGATAGCCAGTTTTTTCATTAGCGGCTGGGCCATTCAGAATTATACGGGTTATGTTATCTATCTTGACGAAGGTGAATCCGCGCCTGTTTCTCCTGAGTATGCATGCTCTGCCGGGCTTACATCGATATCATGCAATCAGCCGGGTGAAAACAGCACGTGCGAAGCCTGCACGGAGATATTCTACTGCACCAAATGTGGTGACGGTGTATGCACAGAACCTGAAAACAGGTGCAACTGCGCGCGTGACTGCGGCAAAGAAGCGCCAGGAAACATATTCGTGACCAATGAAAGCTTCACCGGTAACTTGGGCGGTCTTGAGGGCGCTGACGCAAAATGCCAAGAAGCAGCCGGAAATGCGGGATACAGGGGCACATGGGTGGCGCTCCTGAGCACATCTTACATGGATGCGCACTACAGGATAATGAATATGAAAAATATTCTGAACATGAAAGGGTTTGGCATAGCAAAAGACCATATTGACCTTTCTGACGGGAACATACTCAACAGAATTCTTACAGAGTACGGCGAGGAGCATGATGGCCTCGTATGGACAGGCTCTTATGCATATGATTACCTTATTTACACTGAAAGGGCGTGCAACGACTGGACTTCAGGAAGTAGCAGCGACAAGGGTACTTCAGGCAATTCCATGTATATGAATTCGGACTGGATGGAGTGGAATATTGGACAATCGTGTTCAGTTAAGTCCTCACTTTATTGCGTGAAAAAATCCTAAAACATGATTTTGTGCCCCGAATCCAGGGTCTTAAAAGGTTTAAATAAAGAATTCCACTGGTGTTTCACCAGTGGTCTAAAGCACTAATTCTCAGAAGACAAGAATAAATGGGTAGCTTGGTTAGCCTTTAGTAGGCTAACCAATATCCCAGC
>JAFCEM010000059.1 GCA_017609145.1 Candidatus Aenigmatarchaeota archaeon
GTCTACTTCATCGCGAATGTGAGCGTGTCAGTGAGCTTTCGAATCGCTGTCTTTACATCGCCGTGCCTGACCTTTATTATCTTCAGCACGGCATTGGTCACTGACGCATAGAGGCTTGCACAGTTCCTGTCTATTTCCTGCTGGAGCTTTAAAGAATCCAGATAATCCGGTCCTTTCTTCAGAAGGTGCCTGCTCTTCTCAGGCACGTCTGCTTCCATAAGTATTATCATGTCCGGTCTGAGCTTTTTGAAGAACTGGTCGGTCATGACCGGGACATAACCATGGTATGTCTTTATGGTGAAATAGCCGTTTATCACAACCAGCGGTTTCTTGCAGGATTTTATCTTTTTCTCCAGTTTTTTATGAATTTCGTCCCTGAGTTTTGCCATCTCTCCCATGTCTCCACAAAAGTCCAGGCTCTCTGTAAGAGCCCTGTGCCCGAGCCTGGGTGAAATCCTTTTGGTTTTGCTGAAAATGATGTCATCGAATGCTATGCGGTCAAAATCCGATATCTTGTTTTTGGAGTTCAGAACCAGATTAAGGAGCGTGTCCTTGCCCGATTCTTCCAAACCGGCAACAAATATGAGTTTCATCAGCCACCACCATCATACGAGAAATGCGGCCTGATTATTTTCCAATCATCTTTCGTATGGCCGGATGCATGTCTTCCATGTGCTGCATCGCTAATTCTTCGTATAACTGATATATTATTATCGCGGCTAATAAAATACCCGTGCCCGAGCCTATGGCCATGGTGAAATCCGCATATGCCGCCAGGCCACCCACAGCAGCTCCACCGAGCACCGTAAGTCCGGGGATGTATCTGTGGAGCACCCTTTCTATAATCCTTATGTCCCTTCTGAAGCCGGGTATCTGCATGCCGGTAGAGTGTATCTGCTCTGCAACGTCTTTGGAGTCCATCCCTGATGTTAAGACCCAGAATTTTGCAAATATCACCGAACCGGCTATCATGAAGAAGGCATAACTGCCCAGCCTCAGCAGGTCGGTTCCGCTTACCGCTACAAGAGCTGACAGACCTGTACCTGTCATAAGCACCCACCAGAAGAGTCCGCCAATAAAACCGAACAACACTCCCATCTTCCAGTTGCCCCTTTTAAGGAGATACATCAGGAGCAGACCCAGCAACACGAAGAGCCCTATTGATACCATGAATCCCGCTATCGCATTGCTGCGGGGTGGTACAAGGAAATACACCAGTCCGCCGATCGGGTTACCGTTATTATCAAATACCCCGAGCCATGACGCAGCGCCCTGCGAAAGCATCCTTGACATCATCTGCACATTCGCCAGAAGGGCAGCAATAAGTATGACAGGTATGTTCGATGTGTAGAAGAATTTCAGCGGCCACCGCCTCCCAAAGCCCCTGACAGAGCCGAACGCTAACGGTATCTCTACCCGTATGGCCTGTGTATAAACCACGAGAAGGAATACCAGGATTGTAGCTATTACAGGAAGCAGCGAAAGGAAAGCGTTTATGACCTGGCCCTCAGCAAGAGCTGTTATTGCAAACGGGATGGCACCCACCGGCGGATTGCCTGCTGTCGGCCATGCACCAAACTGGGTTAGTGGATTGAATGTCCTGATTAATATTGTTGATGAAACGCCGGCAACTATGAAAAGACCGACACCCGAGCCAAATCCCCATTTGGATATAAGCTCGTCCATAAATATTATGAGTATGCCGCCTGCTGCTAACTGCAGCATTACGACCCAGGCGAGTCCGGGCACTGTCTGAATGGCTCCGAGGGATACGAACACAATTGCCTCGAAGAATGAGAGTACTATTGCAAGCAATTTCTGGGTTCCCTGAAAAAGTATCCTGCCATTTTCCTCCCTGAGATTCCAGTTTATTATCTTTGAACCCACAAGTAACTGCAGAAGTATGGATGCCGTGACTATGGGACCGATACCGAGTGTTATAAGGGAACCGAACTTTGAGCCGAGAAGGATTTCAAGATACTGGAAATATTCATAACTGGTCTGGGATATGCCATAGACCATGATCTGTGACATGACGAAGTAAAGTATGAGTATGATGCCTGTCCATTTCAGTTTGTCCCTGAAACTTAGTTTTTTGATTGGTTCTGCTATACCGGGAATGCGTTGCAAAAGACCGATATATGCCTCTTTAAACGCCATAAGTATTATTGCGTTTACCTTTTAAAAATCGTTGTTATTTTTCTTCATTTGATATTGCCCTGCCACCGGTTTTTTCAATCTTCTGCCTGGCTGCACTGGAGAATGCGAGTGCCTTTACTGTCAGCGGTTTCTTGAGAGAGCCTGTAGCTAACACCTTTCCGTATCCAATTTTTTCCAGGTCTATCTCCCTATTCCCATTTGCGAGTTTTTCAACATCCCTCAGATTTATTGCCCGTCCTGTGCCTGAGATTATCTTTCGCTGTGCAAGCGTCTTGAAGCCCCTTTTTCCAAGATGCCCGGGATCATTTTTCTTCAGCCATACTTTCATGTGCTTGGCCACGCCGGCCATACCCCTGCCTCCGCGCGAGCCTGCACCACGATGCTTCTTCTTTGAGCCATAGCCGTGCGTCTTGCTTCCGCGCTTCTTTACTACTTTCTTGCGTATCATTCCAACACCTAAATCATTTTTTTAATCAGCTGTCCTATGTCCGCACCTCTGTATCCGCAGGCGCCTTTTGGATAAAGCCTTTTGATGGGCTTGTGGCCTTTTGAGGGCGGGGAAAGCCTGAAAACAGGCTTGATGCCCGTGTTCTTCATTGAATTGTCCTTGATTATCCTGTGTATTATGGGCTTTATTTTTTCCTTGTCAATCCTTTTGTCACCGAGAAGTCTTCCCCTCTTCCAGACTAGCTTCTCAAGGGTTTCCTCATCAATTTCCCCCCATGTCAGAAAATTTTCTGCTTTCTTGAGCATACCACTGAATGTCTGATCGTTGGGCACAATTACGCAGTTATTTACTCTCCTGAGCCTGAGCATCTTCATGGTATCTTTTATCTCCCTGGACGTGTTTACAATACCTCTGACTCTTATTGCTGCAAACATTGGCAGTGCCTCTCTGGTACCTGATTCTTTGCTATTCTCTTTTTTCTTTCCGGTCATTATATGTCACCCTTCGTCCTGTTGAGGTTCTTAAGCGCCTTGAAAACGGCAAACACCAGGTTTCCCCTTGTGTTTGTACTACCGTATGTTTTTGCCCAGACATCGCTTATTCCTGCCAGGGTAAGAATCTTTTTGGTTGTCTTATCAGCGACTATACCCACACCCTTGGGAGCCGGATAAAGCACGGCTGTTACTGAACCATGCTTTGCCTGAGTCTTGAAAGGTATGGAGTGTGTTTCGCCGCAGTTACATTCCCAGTTCCCGCAGCCCTTCCTTACCCGCATCATATTAAGTTTTGCCTGCAATGTTGCCTTCTCTATGGCGGTCCTGTGCTCTTTTGAGGATGCTTTTCCCAAGCCGACGATATTCTTCTTGTCACCTACGGCAACAACGGACGTAAGCTTGAATCTCCTCCCTGACTTGTGCATCCTTGCTGTTCTTTTCGTGGCGGTTCTTCTTATTCCACCACCTTTGCCCGGGCTCCCGCCTATGAATATGATTTCCTCTTCAAGGTCCGGTACCCGAGCATCAACTATTCCGGGCTCAAGGATTATCCTGCCAGACTCCAATATCTCATCAAGGTTCTTGAACTCTCCT
>JAFCEM010000060.1 GCA_017609145.1 Candidatus Aenigmatarchaeota archaeon
CAGATATGTCAGGGAGCAAGGGACCCACGCATCATAGCCAATTAACAGGGGCGAGCCGAATTCTGGCGGTCTGTGACCGCCAGTAGGCGAGCGAACCAATAAACCAATATTTAATGCTTATGCTTTAACTTATGATATATCATAAGGAGATAATACAATGGAAAAAAATATTGGTGAAAAAATTCTGGAATACATGAAAACATTGGAATGGCCATCTACTACAGAAGATATAGCAAAAGCAGTAAAGATAAGCTGGAATACTGCTCAGGTTTGGTTATTAAAGTTACAGTCTCAGGGTAAGGTTAAGTTCAGGCGAGTTGGCAGGCAAAACCAGTGGTGGTTGAAGAAAGATTATGAAAAAGAATTCAACTAATTACCTATACCAAAACGTTATTTATAGTTATTTTAATTCTATCCCATATGCTTTTCTTTTCTAATTCAAATTTACTTCTAGCAATAGAAAGTGATGTTTGTAATTCAGTTCCTATAGATTTTACACGTTGACTTATTGCCGCATAATTTTTATTAGAAACGTTTGTTAAAATTCGATAACGTTCTTTTTCAAATTCTTCTAATATTTTATTTGCACCTTCAACAGATAATGGGCTATTCTGAATTTGTTTACATCTATCAAGCCATTCTTTTTCAATTCTTTCAAAATCTGTTTCTATTGAATACATTTTATTAAGTTATCTTTTTGTTTTAAATTTTTCATTATTTCCTTCTTCAGTTCCTCAATAATCTGCTCTTTTATTCTATCCTTCCGAACTACTTTCTCGAACATGGCCTTTTCCTTCTCGAATTGGAGCCTCTCCTGCGGGTCAAATGATAACCCACAGCGCATGCAATGAGTGGCAATGCTTTCATTCTCGGCCCAGCAGCGTGGGCATTTCTTCGGTGCGAGCCTGTTATCAGCCTTGCCATTCGTGTCCTTGATGCAGACCTTACAGTAATCACTCCCTGGCAAGACCGGCTCACTCTTGCATTTTATGCATATCCCCCTCATGCGGTAGAGGGCATCCTCTACATGGTTCCGTGATAGATGTACATATGTTGTAGCCATCTTGCTGCCCGGCCTCCACCCGAACCACCAACAAAGCTGTGATTCAGTGAAATGATTGGCCAATAACGTAGCCCTGGCATGCCTGAAAGCATGCGGAAAGCAGGGCTTGCGTATTCCTGCCTTCTGCTTCGCATCTGAGAGTATCTTATGTATCTGGGCTGCGCTTAGCTGCGTTCCATAAGTCCGTGAGCAAAGAGAAACCCATAGCCAGTTATCCGGGTCTTCAACCTTCGGATGTTGGTCCAGCCACACTCTCAAATAGGGGACAGAATCTATGATGGGCACCTCTCTTATCTTCGGCGAATCCTTGACCCCGGGTACGCTGATTATCACCTGCTTACTCATTTGTATGTTGTTTATTCTCATTCGTTGCATCTCTTCAAGCCTTGCTCCTGTCTCAGATATCAATGCGATAAATGCCCGGTCTCTCGGGTGCCTTGTCACGCTAAGCAATTTGCTGATGTCATCCTGTGTCAGGACATCATTTGGATTAATCCTCTCCTGTTTCTTTATCTTCACCTGTATATTCTCTGTTATGTCTGGCCTTTCTAGGAATTTGTAGAGCTTCTTCAGAACACGTTTATAGCTCCATATAGTCCATGGTTTGAAGCCTGATTTCTCAATATCTGCCAGGACTCTTATGATATCCTTCTTATCCGCATCTCTGAAATCCACGTTTAGCCATCCAACAATGCGAAAAATCATGCCAATAAGCTTCACTATGCGCTTGGTGCCTATACCATCTGCATGGCATCTTTCAACAAAATCAAAGATAACATCCTTATTATTCTGGCTTAGTTCTTTGGATTCCTTTACCTTTCTCAGTCCGTTCTCGAGCATTTTCTTATACTTCAGTTCTATAGGGTCGTTCATATGCAGGTCTTATCTCCGTGGGTAAAGACCAAAAGCCGAAGCATGAAAGCAATATCATGCTCCATACCCTTGGTTGCAAAACCTACCTATTCTCCCATTGAGCTGATTAGCCCCGTCCGGATTCGAATTCTCCACTCCTAAACCCGGTTCAGAATTTAGCAGTTCCGGAGTCGCCGGGTTTCCTTTCACTGCGGCATCACCGCTCAATGCCTTGGACAGCGTCCAAGGCCCGACATGCTTGACCGTTGTACAACCCCTTTTCCGCAGGTGATTTTTCTCGAAAAAAGGGCCTCTACACTACGGGGCTATAACATAGAAATGTTCTGAGTTTATAAATAATTAGACTTTCCCTCAACTGCGTGTTTACCTACCCAGAACCCGTGCAAAGAATGACTTCTTCAGGCCCAGAGCCCGTTCAATCTTACCCCTCAGGTTTCCTTCACTCGGCACGCCGACAATTCTTTGCAACTCCCTTCCGTTATCGTCCAGAAGCATGGTTGTTGGCAATGACATTACACCGAATTCCTTTGAAAGCCTTTTCCCTTCCGGGGTCCTGGTCCTTATCTTCATGAACTCAACACCGTGATTTGAGTACTCCGGTACAACCCTTCTTGCAACACTTTCCGCGCCCGGGCAGTGTGGGCAGCGCGAAGATACGAACACCAATACCTTCATTTTCAACACCTTATCTCCTTGTTTCCCAGCCATCCATTCGTGGCATTCCCCTTGCTATCTATTTGTGGTATGTACGGCTTTATGTCAATTACGGGAGTGCCATCTATCGCATCCAGGCCCGTCACCTTCAAAACGTTTCCCTTCCTTTCCAGCAGCTCAACCACTGAATACCCGAGAGGGTTGGGCCTGTTCGGGGTTCTGGTGGCGAACAGTCCATGAGGGTTCGGGTCCCATGGTGTAGTGACCGAAAAATGATATCCATTTGATTCGTGAAGCCAGTAGAAAATATGCAGATGGGAGAACCCCCCTACATCCTGCAGACCTTCCGCATACTCTTTGAACACCTCTATCTCTGACACGTTTCCCTTCCCCTGCGGGGGCGCATCATATCTTGTCTTGTAGGGAGAATGGATTAAACCAATGAACTTTATTCCAGGTGCATTGATATTTCCCTGCATTCGTTCACCTTGATCATGACCCGCTCAGAGCTTATCTATTCCCGCCTTGACGTTCTTGTACCAGTTATATGTTATCTCTTTCATTTTGTTTTTGATTTCATCTTTGTTGTCCGGCTTATAAAAGAATACATATCCACCGCCTGAGAGGTTCTTTTGCGTCCTTTTGGCCAGCCCTTTCCCGACAAGCGATTTCATCGCCTTCTGGATGGTTGTCCTTTCCAGTCCCATGTCCTTTGAAATCTCGGATATTCTATATTTCTTGTTGCCGCTCAGGAGGAAAATAAGCAGGTTATACTCGGTCTTGTTCAGGTTGAAGGAGCACCTCATCAGCTCTTCCCCTGTTATTTTCTTGCATGAAAATGTTACTGTCTTATTTTTCATTTTTCAAACCATCCACCACAAAGCACATATTATAGCTCACTTCAATATTGTTGTTTTTGCAGAAGTTTATAGCTTTTTTGGATTCAGAGCCCGGTTGCATCCATACCTTGCCAATATTAAGATTTTTGCACTGCACAACTATCCTTTCCGTAACCTCTGGCGGTACAACTGTTATTACAACATCCGGTTTTTCAGGTAGTGCCTGCAGCCCTGGATAACAGACATCTTTCCCTAT
>JAFCEM010000009.1 GCA_017609145.1 Candidatus Aenigmatarchaeota archaeon
AGATAGGCAGGTATATAGAAGAACTATGTAAAGATAATATACCAACTTTCTCTACCGTTGCCGGGCCGATGCTGGCCGCCAGGCTGCTCAAGCTTGCGGGTGGACTGGACAAGCTTGCGAAGATGTCAAGCTCAAAGATACAATTACTGGGTTCTGAAAAAGCGCTGTTCAGGCACCTGAGGGGTGGAGGGGGCAGCGCACCCAAACATGGCATCATATTCAACCATCCGCACGTACGGGCAGCTGCAAAGGAGAAAAGGGGCAAAGTGGCAAGGTTTGTGGCCGCTAAGCTAAGCCTTGCTGCGAGAATAGACTTCTTTTCAAAAGTGGACCGGGGCACTGAACTCAAGAAGGAGCTTGATAAACAGGTTAGGGGACTAATAAAATAATTGTCTTCTGATCTAAGCCTTGAATCTCAGTATGCCGCCGATGCCGCCGAGTTCTTTCAGCTGCTCGCCCTTCTGGGTGTCTGTTGAGATTATCTCCACATGGGTTCCCATTTCCTCTGCCTTTTTTATTATCTCGTCCGTCATGTCCTTCTCTTCTTTGACACCCATCATGTTGCCGCATTTGGGGCACTTCTGCTCGCTTGTCATGCTACGCGGGAGTATCTTCTCCTCAGTATAACTACACGAAGAGCATTCAAAAGCGGCCTTAATCCAGTCAAAACCTTCGGAGAGCAACAATATCTCCACAGAGCCTTCCTGTAGCTCTTCTGTCGTTTCATGAAAACCGTAAACAGCAAGCCCCGAGTCTTTGCCCAACTCGTCAAAGAATCGGCTGAGTATCTTCTCTTCCCTCGCCACAGAAGCCTGGGATATGAGTTCATAGGACTTCTCAACTGTCTCCCTGAGTCCATACTCCCCGCTGTATGCTGTATTGACAACTCCGAGTATTTTGGATTTTATTTCATAACCAAGGAAATCACCCTCTGCAAATTCCTCCTTGATTGGTCCCGGGCCCCCAACTATGACACCCTTCATGTCCTTGACCTCCTTGAACTTAGATGTTGCTATGGCACCCACACTCTTCAGAAAATCGTGCAAAAGCCCCTCTCTTATTCGGGCGTACCGGGCCTGGCTCCATCCTCCCTTTTTTGTCTTCCCCGGTACTATGGAATCCATGTGCTTTATCATTTCTATCTTCTTTCCCATGAGGAGCCCTATACTCGCTTCTGACTTGTCCAGTACTACCAGACCATATATCTCTTTTTCCCTGAACATCTCGCTGAGCGGCTCAAGCATGAAAATCTGGTCGCAGCGATAGAGCTTTGTCTTTACGGGCTCGGGCGGTTCTATTGACCACAACTCAATATCAGCGACGCCTTCCTTATCTGATACATTGCCGCAGAATATGGCCAGGCCATTATCGGGTGTTTTTTTGTAAAGCTTCAGGTGTTGGATTATCTTCTCCAGTGCTGTAAGAACGTTTTTCCTGACGGACTTGCTTTTTATGTTCTGTGCGGTTGACTGTTCCTGCTTAATCTGCTCCATGCTTTTGGCTAGGTTAAACCCGGCCGGGACGTATATAGTGACCAGTTCGGTATGCCTGCCGCGTATTTCCTTTAGCTCTGATACCAGAGCCTTCAGTTCCCTTCTTTTTTTCTGCTCCATAAAAACACCTGCAGTTCAATACATGACGGTTCATGTATTATATAGCGCTTGGTTTTAATCTTTATATAAAAAATCAATAATTATATTATATGAAAAAAATGCTTCTTGTGGCCATGTTGTGTGTATTTTGCATCATTTCTACAGAAGCCCTGGCGATAAAAACCGTTGACCAGCAGGAACAAATTTCCGTTACCTCAGAAGAAGGGGAGAATATAAAGTTTACCTTTATGCTCTACAATGATGCGCTCTCTACGCTCCAGGATGTTGAGATATCATCGTCAGGAGAAATATCCCCATGGGTAACCTTCAATAACCAGGAACAGTATGCCATTGATTACATCTCCGGCGGCGGGTTTGCATTCGTATCGGTTGCTGTTTCTGTTCCAGAGGGAACCGAAATGGGGACATATACCGGAAAGATCATAGCTGATGGCCAGGCTGTTTCCGATGTAAGGGTAAGGGTTGTACTTTCAATACAGGATATCAAGCTTCTTCAGGAAACGTCAGAAATGGATGAGGAAATCGAAAGGCTCGTCAGGGAGATTGATGAGATAGTTGAAGAGCTTGGAGAAAGGATTGACCTTAACCGGGAAGACCTTCTGAGGGAAATAATGGGGCTGTCGGATTACACTATTGACCTGAACAAAACCGTGGAGGACAAGGAATATCTGGAAGGGAAGGTTACGGAACTCCAAAATCGCATAGATGAACTGGAAAAGAAAGAAAAAAATATCAGCCTCATGGCGGGGAGATTATCGGCAAACAATTCATTCGGCATAGTATGTGGTATTTTCCTGGGTGGGATTGTGGTGTTCCTGTTTGTGAAAAGAAGGGCTGTTGTGGAATTCTTTAATAAGACTGCGCATCCTTCAAAATATAAGAGGAAAGAATGGAAAGAATAAAAACAGGCATCCCAGGACTTGATAAAATCATGCATGGCGGTATTCCGAAAAGCCAGACTCTGCTTGTAAGCGGGACCAGTGGAACCGGGAAAACAATACTATGTTCACAATATCTTTTTAATGGCGTGACAAAATATAACGAAAATGGTATTTTCCTATCATTGGAGGAGCCTCCGAGTTCGATAAGAGAAAACCTCAAAGAATTTGGATGGCATATGGATTCGTTCGAAAGAGCAAAAAGGCTGGCATTTCTCAAGTATGACCCCTATCACATAGAAGACGTGTTCGATATACTCGAATCTACCATAAGAGAAATCAATGCGCAAAGGGTTGTGATAGACTCTATTTCCGCGCTCGGTTTGCATGTAAAGGACAGCTCCGAACTCAGAAGGATGATTTTTAATCTTTCTGAAATATTAAGAAGGCTTGACTGTACGACTATACTGACATCAGAAATAGTTCCTGGTTCCTTTGGCCTTTCAAGATACGGTGTAGAGGAATTTGTTGCAGACAGTCTTATTGTCCTTTATTACGAAAGAATAAAATCGGGTTTTTCCAGAGCAATCCAGATATGGAAGATGAGGGGTTCGTCACATTCGGAGACGCTTCATCCCTATGACATAAACAATAAAGGCATTGCAGTCTCCCCGTCGGAAGATGCTGTTTTAAAATCCTGATTCAAAATATAAACATGTTGCAGAAACTAAAAAATCTAAGGGGCATTTTAAGGAAAAAGCCTAAAGTGAAATACCCTGTCTTTCTAATAAAGGAACCCAGATATTTTATAGAACTCCCTTCTCTGGCAGACCAGACGAAGATAGACATAAGGTATCCACTTCTTGAACATTTCGCGTCTGCGCATATAAAATGGGATAAAGAAAAGAAAAACCTGTTATATCATATTGAAGAGCCAAAGCTCACAACAGGAGAAAACAAGATGCTGGAAAAAATAGAGTCAGCGCTTTCGGAGTTGCTGGATATAAAACTGTCTGATATTAAAAAAAGGGCCGAAGTCATGAACTACCTTCATAAAAAAGTCGTTAAAATACTGAGAGAGCTTGGAGTGGATATACCTTATGAAAGTTATGTCAAAATTATGTATTATATAATAAGAAATTTCATAGGCCTCAATGAAATAGAGCCATTGATGCATGATCCTTACATAGAAGATATTGGTGTTGATGGTATAAATTCATTTATTTATATAACACATAGAAAATTCGGCAGTATAAAAACCAACATCATATTCAAGGATTTCGATTATCTTTCTAATTTCGTTATTAAAATATCAGAGCGATGTGGAAGATACATATCTTATGCAAGCCCAATGCTCGACGGAAGTTTGCCAGATGGGTCAAGGGTTCAGGCATCGCTTGCAAAGGATGTCACGACGAAGGGTCCAACATTCTCAATAAGGAAGTTCAGAAAAAATCCCTATTCTCCGGTTGATATAATAAAACTTAATACGGCATCACCACAAATAATGGCTTACTTGTGGTTCCTAGTTGAACATAATGCATCGATTCTTATATGTGGGGGAGTATCAACAGGGAAAACCACATTCCTCAATGTTCTTAGCATGTTCATCCCCCCGGAGGATAAAATAATATCAATAGAGGACACGAGGGAAATAAACATATCACATGAGAACTGGATACCATCTGTATCGAGGACTGGTTTTGGTGTTCCCGAATCCAGCGGCAGAAGATACGGTGAAGTAAATCTATTCGATTTGCTGAAAGAATCATTCAGGCAAAACCCCGATTACGTCATTGTTGGTGAGGTGCGTGGCAAAGAGGCTTATGTAATGTTTCAGGGCATGGCATCGGGACATCCGAGTATGGGAACCATACATGCAGGCTCTGTTGAAGATGTCATAAAAAGGCTGGAAACGCCTCCGATAGAACTTTCACCGTCGCTCGTCGAGTCCCTTGACCTTATAGTGGTTCTGATAAAGGCAAAGGAAAGGGGTGAGAGCGCAAGGAGAATAAAAGAGATATCTGAAGTCCAGTCGGTTGACTCAAGCACAGGATTGGCACACACAATAAAAACCTTTGGTTGGGTACCCATTAATGATCAATTCAAGGAGAACATGTCCCAGTCGGACCTTATCAGAAGGCTTGCATATCAGATAGGGATGTCGCATACAAAGGTTCTGGATGAGCTCAGGGACAGGGAAGATGTCCTAAAATGGATGATTACCCATGAAATAGTGCAGTTTGATGATGTAAGCGACATCATAAACATGTATTACAAAAGCAAAAAAACCGTTATGAACTGGATAAAGAAGGATATTCCACCCTCTGAAGTAAAAGAAAAAATAATAAAGAAGAGGGGCATGCAGTTTGCGACTAACCTTAAGCTTATCAAATAATCATATGCCCGGGTATGTCATATGGATGAATACCAAAAATATGATATTAAGCACCGGCAACACCATCCAGGTCATTAATACTATAAGCTGGTTTGTGGTAAGACCCATAATAGTTCCACCAATCATTCCCATTATTCCAAGCAATGCAAGCATCATCAGAGGAGCTGCTACAAGCAGGGCTGTGTATATATCAGCATAGGTAGAAAGTGTCTTGAGATATTTTTCCCTTTTTATTCTGTAGTTGAAGATTGCTCTGTCAGCCAGATGGTTTACATAGTCTTCCAATCTCCCACCCTTTTCTATAGTCCTACTGATGCCGGTTAGAATATTTTTGAACTCCTCAGAAGGTGTCTTTTCAGCAACGTCATTTATTGCGCTTATAGAACTCATACCAAATGTTTTTATATTCCTTACAATCAACCTGGATTGATTCGCAACTTCACCATATTCCTCTAGTCCTGTAAGAAGCTCAAACATGAACTCGGGCGGTATTCCGGATGATATTACTGCGTTCATATGCGCGAGAGCAAATGGCAGGTTTATCTCTATGGATTTTTTAATGCCCTTGCATTTTTGAATCGGATATATGTATAACATCAAAAAGGTAAGAGATGCTATAAGTATCGGCGCAAAAATTATTGTATTAATGAAAATTGCGCCTTTTGCGGCAAACATTGTCAATATTATATATAGCACAACAAAAGACGCTATGTAAGAGACTACTGTACTAAAAAATATAATCGAGACCCAGGTTCTGAGAAGAACCTGTATGTAAGAACCCACCAAACTTTTTTTCAACCCTCTGAATTTGTCAATACATTTGTCAGCCAGACTGCCAAAGAATTTGACTGATAGTCTTTTGTAGGCATCATACATGCTTTAATATATGGGTATTTTGTTAATTAACCTTTTTTCCTGACTATATTCCTATGCCTTGCGCATGCAGGACAGGCATAAATCTTGTTCTGGCTCAGGGATATGCCATATCTGCTCCTGGCACCGAGTTCCTTCTTAAGCAAGGGGTCCGAAATCCTGAAGCTTTTCCTCACAGGAAATGTTTTGTACTTTGGCACCTTTTTTCCGCAAAACCCGCAGGTAACCGTGGTTTCTTTGCCTCTGGTTTTCGTGTGCGTCCATCCCCTTTTATAGAATTTTTTTGCCATATCACACCTTATGTTCCCTATGAATCGGCCTGAGCTTTTTGCGGTTGCATTTCCTGCATTTGATTTTTCCGGCCTTTACCTGAGCTATATCTGCCTTGATTTTTGCACCACACTTCATACAGATAAACATTCTATCGAATATTCTGTTCTCGACTTCGGGTATCTTTTGCTTTGGCATACTATCATTTATTTCCTAAACCTACATAATACTTATGGTTACATTTAAAAAAGTAACCGGCTTCGTTCTTATAGACAAGCCCGCAGGAATAACATCACGCAAGGCTGTGGACAGGTTAGAGGAACGGTTTGGTGTTGTAAAGTCAGGCCATACGGGAACTCTGGACTTCGGCGTGACCGGGCTTCTGCTTGTTGCACTCAGCGAGGCCAGAAAGACAATCCCGTTGCTTATGAATCTTGACAAGGAATATGAGGGCAGGCTTCATTTGCATGATGATCTGCAGGAGAATGAGATAAAAAAGGCCTTTGCAAAGTTTGAGGGAGAGATAACACAGTTGCCGCCCGTGCGCTCAAGGGTTGCAAGAAAACCAAGAATCAGGAATATATATTGCCTGAAATTTCTGGGGAAAGAGAAACGTGATGTCAGTTTCTATGTTCATTGCCAGCATGGTACCTATGTAAGAAAACTTGTTCATGATATTGGTGAATCCATCGGATGTGGTGCCCATATGACCTCCCTGCGCAGGACAGGTATTGGTGATTTTTCTGTCAGGGAAGCCAAACCACTTGAAAAAATAAGCAAAAAAGATATAATGCCTATTGAGGATGTCATGAAAAGGGCTGGTGTCAAAAGTGTATGGATAAAGGACAATTTCCTGGAGAAAGTCCGCAACGGCAATCCACTCTATCACTACATGATACAAAGGCATGATGAAATCCAAGCCGGGGAGCGGATTGGTATATTCTGCGGGAAAAGGCTGGTGGCTGTCGGGCTGGTGCTCATTGATTCCATGAAATGGAAAAAGAAAAAACCGCTAGTGAAGACAGATAGGGTTTTAAAGGATTAAATTTATTTTTTATACAAGCGGAGGTTGCCGAGTGGCTAGGCGCCCGCCTGCAGTAAGTTGCTGAAAGCGGGTTACGGGGGTTCGAATACTGAGCCTTTTTTACATGACTCGAAAACCCCCTGCGCAAGCAGGGAATCCTCGTTTACACGAGGGATAATCTGTGCCTCTCTCTCAGGAGGGAATCCCTCTCTCCGCTTTTTTACTGAAAGCTTAAATATATGAACGCTAAATTAGAAAACTATATTCTCGGTTTGAGAATTTTTAAAACAGAGGTGAAGTTGAATGCAGGAATTTGAAGAAAATGAAAACGTATCTGATGTTTCTCAGGAATCAGAGATAACCACAAGTGAAACAACTGAAGAGACTACACTATCCGAAGACTCTGAAAGTGAAGAGGAAGCTACAGTTACAGAAATGTCAGATAGCACGGACGATGAAGACGAAGATGAAGAAGACAAAGAAGAAACAGCGGCACAGGAAGACAATGATAGCGAAGACGACGAAGATGAAGACGATGATAGTGAAGACAACAAGGATGAAGAAGAAGAGAATGAATATTAAAACGAATACTATTTCTATATTTTTTTTCTTTTTATCAGAAGCAATTAAAAGAATAGGTTCTATTTTAAACTATGCTATCCAGAAAAAAGGATCCGGATTTTTTTCTTTTTTCAGGCAAAGGTGGTGTCGGCAAGACTTCAATATCCGCAGCAACGGCTGTATGGTTTTCCGAAAAGAAAAAAAAGAAAACGTTAATAGTTTCGATAGATCCGGCGCATTCACTCTCTGACTCATTTGAAACACGGATAGGCGGTGATATCAAAAAGATAGCCAAAAACCTGTACGCGGTTGAAATAGATCCCAAGAAAGCAATGGAGGAATATAAAGAAAAACTCGCTCCACAGATAGAAAAAATGGAGATGCTCAGAGGCATGGGTATTGAGGGTATGTTTGATGCGGCGGGAATGACCCCGGGCATAGACGAAATAGCAGCATTCGATAAATTCCTGCATTATACAAATTCAAGAGATTACGATATCATAATATTCGATACGGCACCAACCGGGCATGCTCTGAGATTCCTTTCCCTGCCAGATGTCCTGAACTCATGGCTGGGAAAGATGATTAAAATCCGTATGAAGTTTTCAGGCATTGTCAACACAATCAAAAAATTTATGCCATTCAGCGATTCTTCAGAAGAAACTGAAATTGAGACGGATTATCTGAATGATATGAAGGAGAGAATAAAGTCCGCAAGAGCTATTCTCTCAAACCCGGAAAAAACCCATTACAATATAATATTGACACCGGAAGACATGTCCATTCTTGAGTCAGAGCGCTCTTTAGGGGTTCTTGGAAATTACGACATATCGGTCGACATGGTCATAGTTAACCAGATTTTGCCACTAAACCCCGGCTGTAAATTCTGCACTGAAAAAAGAAAGCAGCAGCAGGAAAGATTGAAAACTATAAACCAAAAATTTGGAAAATTCAATGTAATAGAGATTCCGCTTTTCAGGGAAGAGATAAAAGGTATGAATGAACTCAGAAAACTTGGCAAACTACTTTATAGTTAATTCTTTTAATTATTATTCCAACTTAATAATATGCCAAAGAGCAAAAGGCCTAAAGGCGAGGTCGTCAAGTTTATAATAAAAGAAATTCTTGCATCACAGAAAGTCAGGACCCAAACGGTGCTTGCAGAGCTGGTTCTGGAAAGGCTTAACAGGGAAGGAGAGAGCTACAATCTCTCTGGGGGGCGCGTGAGGTCTCTGGCCGCACAGATACCCGGAATTGGCATACAAACCGAAACAAGAGGGGGGCCTGCGCCTAAAAAATGTCCATGCTGTTCGCATACACTGAAGAAAAGATTTACCAAAAACCTTTATGGGAAGAAGCTTCTTATCAGAATAAGATGCCCGAGGTGTGGTTATACAGGTTCTGAAAACAAATGGGCCCCTAGAAGATATTTGTTTTATTCAATTAAGGAATAGAACTACTTGTTTATTTACCTGCTATGCCGATTGCACCGCCTATTATGCCAAGCAGTGAGCCAAGGAAAAAGCCCGAACCCGAGAGGAGTGCAATAATAGTCACAACGACCACTATGGCTCCGGAAACTATATTGCCCGTAACTTTGAGCAGGGCAGCCCCTATTATGGTCACAATACCCAAAATGATTCCTATTATGGAGGCCATGCCTACGAAATTAATTATCACCGGGAAGAAAGAGAAGATGGTGTCAAAAACTGTAATGCCTACCATGGGCAGGATTGCAGCAAGCAGAATGAATATTCCTCCTATCAGGGAAACTGCAAAACCTACTATTGGTTTTCCTCCTTTGGATTTGGTTGGTTTTTCTGCCTTGGCTTTCTTGGCAGGTTTTTTTGCCTTTGCAGCAACGGAAGGTTTGGATTTTGCTGCACCACCGGAAGACATGGCTTGTTTAATGTCGGCTTGTGTGTAACCAGATTTGGCAAGCGCTGCCTTTATCTGGTCTGGTGTATATCCAGCATTGAGCTGGTTTTTCACATAATCAATAACCTTTTTGTCAACAGCCATATTAGAATATATTGTTTTAGCGGGTTTAAATATTTTGGACTATGAGACCCTTTTTATTTTTATTTTTTTCAGTTCTTCTATGTTCCTTACACCAACAAGAAGCATCGTTGCCTTCAGGCCTGTTCTGATCTCTTCCAGTTTCTCTTTAACTGCCTCATATGATTCTGTCGCAGGTCTCAGCAAAGGCAGAGCCATTCCTGCCAGCGAAGCACCCATAGCTATTGATTTTGCTATATCCATTCCTGTCCTTATGCCTCCCGATGCTATCAGTGGGATGCTGACGGATTTACTGCATTGCTCAAGTGACTCCGCAGTGGGAATCCCCCACTCAAAGAATTGTTTGGAAAGAGTAGATGAGTTATTGTAATATTCCACTTTTATCCAGCTTGTTCCGCCCGCTCCCGCGACATCGATAGCTGATACACCCGATTCTTCCAGACGCCTGGCCACATCAGCAGATATGCCACAGCCAACCTCCTTGACTATCACAGGAAAGCCAAGCGAACATGCACTGTTAATACCCGCGAGCACGTTTTTCCACTTTCTGTGACCCCCTTTCTGAAAGAGTTCCTGAGCTGTGTTGAGGTGTATTACTAATGCATCTGCATTTATCATTTCAACAGCAGACTTGATTTTGTCCGGGCTATATTCAACAATCTGAGCTGCCCCGAGGTTGGCCAAAAGGAATATATCAGGCGCCACATTTCTCACCTGAAAGGTTGAAACTGCTTCGGGGTTTTCTATGGCCGCTCTCTGTGAACCTATTCCCATGCCTATACCAATTTCTCCTGCCGCCCTTGCAAGATTTTGGTTAATCTTCCGGGTTTCGTGTGTACCGCCCGTCATGGCCTCGACCAGAAGTGGCATGGAGAATTTCTTGCCCATGAACACCGTTGACGTATCTATATCATTCCATTCCAGCTCCGGTAGGGCATTATGGACGAAATCATACTTTTCAAAACCATTGGTTTTTTTCTCAAATTCTACTGGTTTGTCTAGGCATATCCTTATGTGCTCTGATTTTCTTTCGGTCGTTTTGTTTTCCATGGATTTCTGTATTGATTAAAACACAAAAGATTTAAATATCGTTCCGATACAGTAGGCAATTATTTAAATCAAAATATTATTGATTAACTAAGTCCGTTAGGTGTTGTCTTTATTAATTCAGCAAACAAAAAATAAGAAAACGGGGATCGTATGAAAAAAAAATTGGCTTCATCTGTGTTCATAATTTGCCTAATTTTGGTATCGGGACCTGTTCTGGCCGCACCATTTGATGTTGATGTTTCGCCGGAAAACATTACAGTGGAATCAGGTGATGTTGCAATATTTGATATCACAATACACAACAACCTTGCAAAAGAGGTAAGTTTTGCTTTTGATGTAATAGGGCCGCATTTGACATGGATAAAAGAGCCAAGAGTTCTTGAATTTGATGAATACGGTTCAATGATGAGAACGATAAGTATTGAACCCGTTGGCGAGAATCCCGGAATATATAATTATAACGTTACTGTATCCGCAATAGACTATTCTTTTGAGGTGGTCAAAAATTTCACACTCAAGGTTGTTAATCCAGTTGATATTCAATCGATGTTTATATCCAATACACCGGAAAAACTCAATATCTACCTTAACCTTATTTCAATTAAGAGGCACAGAGGCAATGCCGTTTTTAATATAATAGACAGTAACAACCGTATTGCAAAAAGCGAAACCGTTCCTTTCACAATAGATGGCGAAAAAATTATTCTTGTGAAGGTTTTGTCTCTTGATGATTTGCTGGCCGGGGACTATTCAATTGAAGCCAGGATAGAAGGAACTGGAATAACCACGTCCAGGAACTTTACAATCGAGGCTGTTCATAATGTACAGAAAACAACAGACGTGCAGGAGAACTTTCTTGGAAGGGAAATCACTGTAACAGTTACCAATAATGGCAATATAATAGAGTATGATTATCCCATTTCGGAAGAAACTCAGGGTGTTACTGGTCTTGTGATAATGCCAACAGATTGCTATGATGCAGGCGGGAAAAAGACTGTTTGTGCATCAAACATAGACAGACTCGAACCTGGAGAGAACGAGAGTATAACATACAGGATAGGGTACTGGCCAACCCATGCAAGCTGGGTTGCCGGGGTTGTCGCAGCCATAATCGTCTTCTTGTTTGGGTTCAACCGCGTGACCGCTCCAAAGATAAAGAAAAAACATGTTTCCAGCACCAAGGACAACACGCACACTGTTGCCCTGGAAATAAAGAACCCGTTCTCAAAAAAGAATCTCAACAATGTTATAGTAAGGGACTGGGTTTCACCACTCGCGAAGGTTATGCACAACAGTTTTGAATCGCTCAGGCCCGTGATAAGAAGAACCGAGGCCGGGACAGAGCTTATATGGAAGCTTGGCGATATCATCGGCAAGGAAGAGCGCGTGATAACCTATAAAATCAAGGGTTTTGTCGGGGGCGAGCTGAAGATGCCACGCGCATACCTGCGCTACAGGGATGATAAAGGCAAGGGCTTCAGGGTCTTCTCAAAGGGTGTTGTAATTTCATAAAACACATAGGCAGATAATTCTTTTAAACACACATGCATCATTATTAACATGCTTGACTTACAGGTGTTTTTTGGTCCGTACTATGAGTATTTCATTTTTGCAGTCATACTTCTAGTGTTCGTTGTTGCTGCCAAGGCTGTGAATATCCTGCTCGGAAGGTATGTCTCAAAACTTGCCGAGAAGACAAAAAGCGAGCTTGATGACATTGTACTGCAAGCCGTGCGGAGGCCGCTATTCATAGGCATATTTTTTGTGGGGCTGTATTTTGCGCTACAGAACCTTACTCTTCTACTGCCTTACATGAACGAGATAAGTGTGGGCTTTACGATAATATATGCTGTTTATGGTGCATGGTTTGTCGTTAGGATTATCAACAGTGTTCTTGAGTGGTACGGGAAGGAGATTGCTGCCAAGACAGAATCACATGTTGATGACCATTTCCTGTCCATATTCAAGAAGGTTGTTTACATTATTGTTTTCGCTCTGATGGCACTGTGGATAATGGGTCAGCTTGGCATAGAGATAACCACGCTGATAGCTGCATTTGGTATCGGGGGTCTTGCCATTGCCCTTGCACTCCAGGACACACTCTCAAACTTCTTCTCTGGTGCACACATCGCCCTTGACAGACCTATAAAGATAGGCGATTACATAGAGCTTGACTCAGGGGAGAAGGGCTATGTCGATGACATAGGATGGAGGAGCACCAAGCTCAGGCTCTTGGGCAACAATCTTGTCGTGATCCCGAACTCAAAGCTTGCGGATAGCAAGCTAATCAACTACTCTTCCCCATCAGATGAGCTCAGTGTTATCTTGACTTTGGGTGTAGCGTATGACTCAGACCTTGATAAGGTTGAAAAGGTTACAATTGATGTTGCCAAGCAGATTCAGAAAAAATTAGAGGGTGCTGTCTCAGAACACGAACCATTCATAAGGTACAATGAATTCGGCGACTCAAGCATAAATTTTTCTGTTATACTGAAGGCCAAAACATATGTTGACAGGTACCTGATAATACATGAATTTATCAAAACACTAAAGAAGCGCTATGACAAAGAAAAAATAGAGATTGCCTTCCCACAAATGGATGTACACCTTAAGAGGAAATGAAATCTGTTCGCTGGATATTTTCTCATTCACCCATAATCTGCAGTATTATCTCCCTCTTTCTTGCAGGCACGTCGAAATCCATAAAGATAATATTCTGCCATCTGCCAAGAAGTAGCTCCCCGTTCCTGAACGGGACCGTGAGCCCGGGCTTGAACAGGCTTGCCCTCACATGCGACCTGCCGTTGTCATCGCCCCAAGTCTCCCTGTGCTTGTACTCGATGTTTGAGGGCACGAGCCTTTCCACTGCTTTTTTGAGGTCCGAATTAAGGTTAGGCTCGAACTCGGTCGTTGTGACGGACGCTGTCGAGCCCGGAACAAAAACCAGAACCGTGCCCGATTTAATCCCCGAGCCCTTGACAGCCCGTGACACGTCTGCTGTTATATCTATGATGTCGGTGTCGGGCCTTGATTCAACATTCAGGGTTCTGGTTTTTACAGACATATTATTTTTTATTATGGAAAATATAAAATATATAAAGAGAAAAATGCAGAACAGAAATGCTGGAAAGGGGGAAATTTTCATATTGTCAGCTGTGGTTGTTTTATTTGTGGCCCTGAACACCGCATCTGCACTTCGCTTACCTATTATTAGCGGGGATAACAATAACTGGGGCAACGTGCTTAATGATTATCTGAGCTGGCTGGCTGGCTCTGATGCGTCTGTGCTGAACAATACAATGGTCAACGGAAGCACGAACATCTATAGTTCCACGATTAACACGACTCACATAGTGGACGGCACAATAACAGATGCCGACATCTCTAACACAACCAACCTTACACTGGGCTATAAAATCAATTTTACAGCGGGCGAAGCCATTGATAATATAATAGACGGCTGGATAAGGATAAGCGGGGCGTTAAATGTAACCAAAAACATAAGCGCATCCTATTTCATAGGCAATGGCTCCATGCTTGAAGGAATAAACAGCAGCATCTATGCCAACTATTCAACATGGCTCGGTGGGCACCCGGCAAACTGGTACGTATTTGCATATAATTATACTGCGAGAGCTATGGACATTCAGGACAACATTGTAACGTTTGCAAAGCTTGCACAGAACTATACAGCCAAAGCTTTTGATTTGCAATGCACGAACTGTGTTGATTTCGGTGATTTGGCTTACAATTATACTGCGAAAGCATTTGACATACAGGACAGCATTGTAACGTTTGCAAAGCTTGCACAGAATTACACGGGCAAGGCAATGACTGTGCAGGCAGACAGCATTGATTTTGCTGCGCTTGCACAGAATTACACGAATAAAGCATTTGCCCTTCAGTCAGGCATAGTCGGATTCGCAGAACTCGCATACAATTACACGAATAAGGCGTTTGACCTTCAGGACGGGATAGACATCTCTGCAGCCATGATCAACTCCTCAGGCAATGCAGGACTTGATTCAACGCTTTACGTCACAGGCGGAAAGGTCGGCATCGGGACGGCGAGCCCGAGTAGTACTCTGGAAGTAAGTGGAACAGTCACGGCCACTACATTCTCTGGTGATGGAGCTGTTCCGACAGGCTCAATCGTGGCTTATGGGGGCTCTACTGCCCCGTCCGGATGGCTAATGTGTAATGGCTCAGCGGTGAGCAGGAGTACTTACGCAGACCTGTTTACGGTTCTGGGAGAAACCTATGGCTCAGGTGATGGGGTTACGACATTCAATCTTCCCAATCTACAGCAACGTTTCCCATTAGGAAAGGCTCAGTCCGGCACCGGTGACACACTCGGGGACTCAGGTGGCAATATAGACCATAACCACACGTTTACCCCGACCGGCACCATATCTACACCAACGTTTTCAGGAACACAATGCACAACGAGTATCGCAGGCTCCCATACACACACGTTCACTCTGAGCACATCAAATTTACCGGCGCATACACACAGTTTTTCAGCTACGACATCTTCCTCCGGCTCCCATACACATAGTATAAATCCGCCAGCCACGAGTACAAGCACTGCCGGAGCCCATTCCCACACGGTAAATGTCCGTAATGACGATTCAGGGCACAACTGGGGTAAGGTGGACTACGGTGGATATGGGGGGGTGTACGGTACGCTAAGTACTAGTTCTGCCGGTTCTCATAGCCATACGGTAGATATCCCTAGCTTCACTTCCGGCTCTGCCGGTTCTCACACCCATACAGTCTCAGGCACGACAGGCTCTACAGGTTCAGTTCATCTGTAACTACAAGTTCAAGCGGCTCGCACAGTCACACATTTACCCCCTCGGGTACCATTTCCACACCGAGTTTCACGGGCACTGAAGGGACAACCAGCTCGTCTAATCCACCATACTTGGTTGTCAATTACATCATCAAAATTTGAGTATTTATACTGTTGCATATGAAAATCCACATGTTAAGCTTTGCAATTTTGTTGTTTTTGCTGATTCCATTAGCCCAGGCGGCCAGTTACGGTAGCGGAAAATACGGTATGAGTCTTTATGGAATAGGTAAACAAGAAACGCCTTCTGGCGACGATGGTGATGGAGGAGGTGGCGGAGGCTCCTCATATGGCGGAACAACAGTGACCCCTGAATGCAGTTCAGATTCTGATTGTGGAGAAGGTCAATATTGTTCTGACGGCGAATGCTATGATGCAGAATGCTTTGAGGACTGGGAGTGCGATACTAAGATGGGCGAGGTATGCTTCGGGTACAAATGCGTGAAGCTTTTCGATATTGAGATACTGAACTTCGAATCACCCGTAGAGCTGGGGACATTCTTTAATTTTACATACTTTATGAAGGGGGTAGCCAATATAAGCGGTGATGTTAAGGTCCATTTCTGGATAGAAAGGAACGGTGAGATAATCAGCTCAGGACAGGACGTCTTTTACATGGGGGTTTTTGAGGAAAAGACAAAAACCAAAAAACTCTTCCTGCCGTGCAATGTTGAATCCGGCTCCTACCTTTTCAATATCGAAGTGATTTACCTGGATTATACAACAAGGGCTCACAGGACCATAGAAATCATAATGGACGAAGAAAACGAAACAGCTTCAATAATACCTGTTACAGAGCCGTGCCCGGGTCTTGTCGAAAGGTGTTTTTTCTTTATTCTGACGGGGATTGTTGTTTTCAGTGTATGCATGCTCGTATATTTCAAAAGAAAAGCAGTCAAAAGGAAGTTTGCCGGGCTGAAACCCTGGGGCAAAAAAGGCAAATCAGGACGCAAAAAGAAGCATAAAAGAAAAAAATAAATCCGAAAGAGATGGAATATGAGTAGAATGAATGATAAGTATCTGGTTTATAGAAATATAAATCCGGGGAGAGGGATTCCCATCCTGAGTTCTAATTTTTGGAGTGAACCTTAGGCCTTTTGGGGAAGGCCTTGGCCTCCTGTAAAAAGGCCTCAGGTTTTGAACCCTCAACACTGCGGTCTCTGTTCATCATCCGCCGCATGCAAGCGCGCGGCGGTCAGAAGACCGAAGATGCAACCTACAGCCGCATGCTCTTTCCTGTCTACCCCACAAACATCATCCACGCAAGTGGGGGATACCCAATTACATTGAGGGTGTTCGTGGGGGAAATGCCAGGTTGAGCTACCCCCGGTTAACATTAATAGAATATTTCAGATTTATAAATAAGTTTGATGTGAAATGTGTTTTCCGTAGACGCTTTCTTGTCTCTTCCATTGCATTATGACAAGAGACATCTCTCATTACTTTGCATGGTGGATGAGATTGGGATAGTTAATATTCGTTGATGTTAATCTGCCACATAGCTAACTGGCGTGAGTAGTTAACAGTAAAAGGGTCTATTACATGGCACCCATCAGCTTCCTGAATACGGATGTTGCAGGGATTGCTATTATTATGTACCACATGAACCAGCTCAGCTGGAATCCGGCGAATGGTGTTTTAATGACCAGTTCTGCGAATGCCACACCGAACCAGCTCAGAGCTATCATGAAAAGAAACATCGAAGTGAATATGGGCTTCATGTTGTGCTTGAACTGCATTGAGCTGACCTTCAGCATCTCCGTGGTGTAATGGTTCATCTTTGCTATGTCCCCATTCCTCTTGGCCTCGTCTGCCTTTTCCTTGAGCTCGTTCGTCTCTTCCTTAATCCTCTTCATCTCATCTTGGTTGACAAGCAGCTTGTAAAGCACAGCTACCACTAAGGAAAGAACAAGCGTGTAAATCAAAAGCATCAATGCTTCCATAAGAATAGTGCCCCGTTGGTATTTATAAAGTTTTGGTGGTCTACTTCATCGCGAATGTGAGCGTGTCAGTGAGCTTTCGAATCGCTGTCTTTACAT
>JAFCEM010000061.1 GCA_017609145.1 Candidatus Aenigmatarchaeota archaeon
ATCAATGTTGCCTATTCCCCAAGGGTAGATGAGGTCAGGATTAGCAAAGAGCACGGAAGAGTAAGGAGACCGCTGATTATCGTGGAGAACGGAAAGCCGAAGCTTACCGAAGACATACTAAAAAGGGTTAAAGAGAAAAAGCTTAGCTGGTCTTCACTTCTTGAGAAAGGCATAATAGAATATCTGGATGCAATGGAAGAAGAGGAAAGCTACATAGCGATGAACCCATCGAGCGTCACAAAAGAGCATACACACATGGAAATTGACCCCATGACAATGCTTGGCCTATCCGCCAGTCTTATACCATACCCGGAGTACAATAGGGGGGACAGGATAAACTACGGCGCCAAAATGGTGGGACAGTCAATAGGGTTGCTGACCGGCAATTTCCCAATAAGGATGGACACGAAATTTAATATACTTGCATACCCCCAAAGGCCAATGGTAGAGACCAGGGTCTCTGACATACTGGGCAACTATCCCATCGGGCAGAACGTCGTGGTTGCAATAATGTGTTTTGACGGCTACAACCTCAATGATGCCATTGTGATGAACAAATCCTCTGTCGAGAGGGGGATATTCAGGTCGTTTTATTTCAGGACCTATGAGACGATAAGGAAACGATACTGGGGAGGACAGGAAGACGAGATTGGAATCCCAGAGCCCGGTATAAAGGGCTACAGGGGGGAAGCCGCATACAGAAACCTGTCCGAAGACGGCATCATAAATATAGAAACGAGAATAAGTTCCGATTCCGTTCTCGTGGGCAAGACATCACCGCTCAGGTTCCTTTCGGGTGAGGAATTCACTGCAGACATAGAGAACAAAAGAGAAACCTCTGTCACAGTCAGGCATGGTGAAGAAGGTGTTGTTGACAAGATACTTGTTACGGAAACACTCAACGGCGACCAGTTTATAAAAGTTCGGATACGTGACCAGAGAATACCGGAGCTTGGGGACAAATTTGCAACAAGGCACGGTCAGAAGGGTGTGATCAGCCTTCTTGTGCCCCATGAAGACATGCCATTTACCTCGGATGGTGTGGTACCTGATATAGTATTCAACCCCCATGCAATACCTTCAAGGATGACAGTCGGGCAGTTGCTTGAGCTTCTTGTCGGCAAGGCAGGCGCATTCGCCGGAAAGAGGTTCAACGGCTCGGCATTCAAGCACGTCAAAGAGGAGGAAGTAAGGAAACTGATGAAAAAGATGGGATTCAGAGATGACGGAAAACAGACACTTTATGATGGTAGAACAGGGAAAAGATATAATGCGCTCATTTTCACGGGCCTTTCTTGCTATATGAAACTTGACCATATGGTTGCGAACAAACTTCATGCCCGTTCAAGAGGTCCTGTGGCACTGCTCACAAAACAGCCTACCGAGGGCAGGGCAAAGAGGGGCGGCCTCAGGATAGGGGAGATGGAGCAACAGTGCATCATAGGTCATGGCGCTACAATGGTGCTCAAGGAGAGATTTGACTCCGATAAGGTAAGAATACCAATCTGCACCAAGTGCGGTCTGGTTGCCACGAACGATGTCATTAAGAATAGGACATACTGCCCTGTCTGTAAGGACAGCGAAATAGTATTCATCGAAACGTCGCACGCGTTCAAGCTTCTGGTTGATGAGCTGAAATCCATGTGCGTATATCCGAAAATCACAACGGAGGAGATTTAGATGACAGATGCTTTCATAAATTCCATATCATTCGGTATATTTTCACCGGAACTTATAAGCTCCATTGCCCGTGTGAGAATAGTGACATCCGACCTTTACGATGCCGACGGCTATCCAGTAGAGGGTGGGGTGATGGATCCTCGGCTCGGGGTTATAGACCCGGGTCTGCATTGCAGGACGTGCGGCGGCGGGATTGGCGAGTGTCTTGGCCATTTCGGGTATCTTGAGCTTGCAAAACCGATAATCAATGTGCTTTATACCAAGACTATATACCAGCTTCTGAAGGTTTCATGCAGAAAATGCGGCAGGCTGATGCTGCTTGAGAAATCCATCGAGACTACGCAGACAATACCCAGCAAATGTCCGCACTGTAATGGTGTCCAGAAAAAGATAACATTCGTAAAGCCATATTCTTTCTATGAGGATAACAAAGAGCTTAGCGCCGAGAAAATCAGGGAAAGATTCGAAAAGATACCGACGACAGATCTCAAGAAGGTAGGCTTTAAGGGGGGAAGGCCGGAGTGGCTCATCCTGACTTTGTTTCCCATTCCTCCGGTCACCATCAGACCCTCCATAACCCTTGAGGGTGGAGAAAGGTCTGAGGACGACCTGACCCACAAGCTGGTTGACATTGTGAGGATTAACCAGAGCCTCAAGGAGAACATAGATATAGGTGCTCCGGAATTCGTTATCAATGACCTCTGGGAGCTGGTCCAGTATCATATCTCAACTTATTTTGACAATGAGCTTACGAATGTGCCCCTTGCAAGGCACAGGTCAGGCAGGACGCTCAAGGGCCTGACGCAAAGACTCAAGGCTAAGGAAGGAAGGATGAGGGGCAACCTCTTGGGCAAGAGGGTCAATTTCTCTGCAAGGACAGTGATATCACCCGATCCGAGAATATCAATAAATGAGGTCGGTGTGCCTGAGGTGATAGCCAATGAACTGACCATCCCGATGCATGTAAACAATCTAAATATGAAAAAAATAAGATCATTGTTCAGGGATAACAAGATAAATTATGTGATAAGGCCGGACGGGAGAAGAATAAAGGTGATGACGGAAAACCGAAAGGACATACTTGACAATCTTGCCGAGGGATGGATAGTCGACAGGCAGCTGCAGGATGGTGATGTTGTTCTGTTCAACAGGCAGCCTTCGCTTCACAGGATTTCTATAATGTCGCACAATACAAAGATAATGCCATACAAGACATTCAGGCTTAATCCCAGCGTGTGTCCGCCTTACAATGCCGACTTCGACGGCGATGAGATGAACCTTCATGTCCTGCAGACCGAGGAGGCAAAAACAGAGGCAACATTCCTTATGCAGGTCCAAAATAATATAATATCACCGAAATTTGGGGGGCCGATAATAGGCCTGGACCTTGACCAGATATCAGGTATTTACCTTCTGACAAGAAACGGGACAATGTTGAGCAGGGAAGAAGCTGCACAGCTTTTGGCTGATGCAGGTATAGAAGATACAGAAATACCGGAGAAAGACAGCCTTACAGGAAAAGAAGTATTCAGTCTGCTTTTGCCAAAAGGCCTTAGCATGGAATTCAAGGCAAACTGCTGCAAAAACTGTGATGAATGCCTGCGCTCCGACTGCAAAAATGATGCATGGGTAAGCATACACAATGGCGAAGTGAAGACCGGTACCATAGACAGCAAGGCTGTCGGTGCTTTCAAGGGTGCTATAATAAACCAGATGCGAACGGTCTCTGACAATGAAGAACTGAAAACATTCATCGACAGGTGCGGAAGGCTCGGAATAGCGTATATTATGAGAAGAGGCTTTTCAATAGGTATATCGGATATAGACCTGCCTCAAAAAACAATGAAGGAAATCGAAACCAATGTCAGCACTGCCAAGGAAAAAGTAAATGAGCTGATTAAAAAGTACAAAAGCGCTGAACTAAAGATACTTCCGGGCATAGCGTAAGCGATATAGTTGCTGAGAAGATAAAAAAGAGCGATATCCTTGTTATGTCCAATTCCGGTGCAAAGGGAAGCATCGTGAACACGACACAAATGGCTGCAGTTGTTGGCCAGGAAACAATACTTGGAAAAAGAATCAAACGCGGATACTACCGAAGGACACTGCCTCACCTCAGACGTGGTGACCTTTCCCCAATGTCACACGGATTCGTTGAAAGAGGATTCAAGCAGGGGCTGAGCCCCTTTGAACTTTTCTGGAACATAATGAACGGCAGGGAAGGCCTCATGGATAAATCACTCAGAACAAGAAAGTCAGGCTACATGCAGAGAAGGCTCATCAATGCTCTTCAGGACCTTAAGGTCTGTGACGACATGTCTGTAAGGGCAGCAGACGGCAAAATAGTGCAGTTTATGGCAGGCGAAGACGGAATAGACCCCTCAAAATCTGATCGTGGACGGCTGCAATGGAAAAACAGGATAAAAGGAGCAAGCATAAAATGAAACAAGAATTGCCACCAAAGATAATGGAAGAAGTCGAGGAATACGCCAGGAAAAAAGGACTTTCGGGCGTGAAACTGAACACACTCATAGAAAAAGTAAGCCTTATTTATAAAGGGGTTACCTATGACCCTGAGGAACCGATTGGTATTGTAGCAGCCCAGTCGCTTTCAGAACCCGCTACACAGATGAGCCTTGACTGCAGCGAAAAGGTAATCATTAAACACAATGGCATGATAATGATCGTGCCAATAGGAGAATTTGTTGATAAGACAATGGAAGCCTTTGGAAAGGATGAGAAAGATGACTGGGAAACGTGTGATGTTTCTGGAAAAGGACTGTTTGCACTGAGTTTGAATGATAATGAGAAGATAGAGGAAAGGGAGATAAAAGAAGTTAGCAGGCACCTGTCCCCGGAAAGGATAATGAGGATAAAGACCCGCTCAGGGCGGAGTGTAATGGCCACGGATTCCCATTCCTTTGTCATAAGAAAAAACAACAGGATTTTTCCCGTATCAGGAAGAGAACTGAAACCGGGAGACAGGCTTCCTTCCATGAGATTCCTTCCGGAAAACTGCCTTCAGGAAATAGAAACAAAATCCTTTATTGGCAGGCAGTCCTTTGCGAAGAAGCTGCTGCCGGAAAGGCTTGAATTAAATGAAGAGCTCGGGTGGGTTTTTGGTGCCTATCTGTCCGAAGGCAATGCTACCAGATTCTTTGTGTCATTTTCTAATATTGATGAAAACTTCCTGTCAAAAATAAGGGGCTTTGCCCGGTTGTATGGTTTTACATTCAATGAGTATGACAATTCCCGCGGTTTTGGCCAGTCCCATGACATAAGGATAAACTCAAAACAACTTTCACTGTTAATGGAGAAGACATGCGGGACAGGCTCTTCATATAAGCGCATTCCCGCTTTTGCATACAGCGCTGATATAAATTTTGTTTGCGCTCTTCTCAAGGGATATTTTGATGGCGATGGGAACGTATCTGTTAACAGGAGGGTTATAAGGGTTTCATCCAGGTCAGGAGAGCTAATAGATGGCATTGCCCTGCTTCTGACAAGGCTGGGTATATTTGCAAGAAAACTGAAATCCGGGGAGATTTCCCTGGCAATACCATACAAATATGCACACATATTCAGGGAAAAGATAGGGTTTACGATACTGTCCAAGGCAAGGAAGCTTGATGAACTATGCTCCTTATATGAGAAAAACAAGGACAGGTATCAGGATTTCGTGGACATGGCTGGAGGCTTTGGTGACATCCTGCTTTCCATTTCCAAAAAGCTCGGAGAGCCGTCCAGATACATGAACAGCTTTACAAAGAGGCAGAGGATTGGCAGGACAGTTCTGCTGAAGCATATAAAATCCTTTGAAAGAAAGGCCATGCAGAAGAATATTGACATAAGCAAAGAACTTGAAATTCTTAGGAGAATGCATGACTCTGATGTTACATGGGACGAGATAACAGAAATCGCCTATGTGAAGCCTACGGGGGAATATGTTTATGATTTCACTGTGCCCGGAACACAGACCTTCACAACAGGAGAGGGCATCGTAACTCACAACACCATGCGAACCTACCATTTCGCGGGGACTGCAGGCATACAGGTTACTCTTGGCCTGCCGAGACTGCTTGAGATATTCGATGCCAGAAAAGAGCCAAAAACACCCACAATGATGATATATCTCAATAAAGATTGCCAGTCTATCGAGGACATCAAAAGGATAGCAAAAAACATCAAGGAAGTCAAGATAAAAGACGTCGTGCTCTCTACTATAATTGATTTGACTGACATGTGGATCAAGTGCAGGGTTGATAAAGAAAAGCTGGCCGAACTCGAGATAGACATCGAAAAACTGCCCAAATTGGTAAAGGTGAGAAACACGACAAACAAGATAGAGGGGGAATACCTTATGGTTATACCAAAGAAGACCGACCTCGAGAATCTGTACAAGCTGAAGTATGCAGTGCTCGAAACTCATATAAAGGGTATCAAGGGTATAAGCCAGGTTGTCATCAACAAGGAAGAGGGAGAATGGGTAATAAACACGCTCGGTTCAAACCTTAAAAAGGTTTTCGATATAGAGGGC
>JAFCEM010000062.1 GCA_017609145.1 Candidatus Aenigmatarchaeota archaeon
TATCTGCTGGTTTTATTTTTATTTTTTTCTCATCGATTCCTTTTTTGATTAAAAAATCTACAGTTTTTTTAATATCAAGAGTATTGAGTTTGGGATTATGTCTTAATGATACATTCCATAGTTTTTTTTCAAAAAGAAATTCTGAAAGTTCTATAAATTCACCAATCAACTTTTTTGATTTATTTGTGAAGGACAATTCTCTTCCTCTTCTTTTCTGAAGTTTTGGTTTTCCGCCTTCAGCTTGATAATAGCCTAAAAATCTTGAAAAAATATCAGGTAAACATCTCTTTATTCTGATACCATTTGGTCTCCCTTTTGTTGAATACCAGAGATAAATAGAATCATCTTTCAGTTTTGCTAATATTTTGAAACCTGATAATGTTTTTTCGGGAACAAAAGCCATGATATCAAAACTATCTCTATTAAAAAAACATTTTGTTCTTTTTTCATTATTGATTGCACTTATCTTTATGTGCACTTTATCATTATATTTTATTTTCAAATTTTTCCTTACTTGTTTTGGTATAAAAAACCTTCCATCCTTCGTTATAACTGTTATAAAACTTGAATTCTTTGATTCTTTTCTGATTATTATATCTATAAAATCATCCCTTAATTTATTCTGAATTTCTTTTGGAATCCATATTCTATTTCCCGCAACATTGATGTTTTTAATCTCTAATTCCATAATTATTTTATGGTTTAGAAGTTTATAAGTTTTACCTTTTGTTACAATAAAAACCAAATAGAATATCCAAACTGGATAAAAAAGAGAAGCTACAGGAGTTCGTCAGCAGCCAAAAGATTACAAGACAACTGAAATTTTTGTTCTAAACATTTAACAAAGTATATACAAAATAATAGTATGCCTGAAAAAATAGACCCATGGAGTTCGAAGCTTGAAGTCAAGAATTATGACAAGCTCCTGAAGGAATTCGGGATACAGGACTTCGAGAACATGCTGAAAAGAATCAGGGAACCCATGCTGACAATGAAGCGCGGGATTGTGTTCGGGCACAGGGACTTTGACAGGGTGGCCAGCGCAATGGAAAAAAAGAAGAAATTTGTGATGCTGACCGGGCTGATGCCATCTGGAAAGTTCCATCTTGGGCACAAGATGGTCGCTGATGAGATTATATATCTGCAGGAAAGGGGCGCAAGGACGTACATCTGCGTTGCTGACATAGAGGCCTACAACACAAGGAATCAGAGCCTCGATAAGCTGAGAAAGACGGCGATAGAGGAGTACCTTGTCAACTACATAGCACTCGGACTCAAGCCAAGGAACTGCGACTTCTATTTCCAGAGCTCGCGCTCCAGCGACCCGGAAAAGGCAAACGCATACTACAAGCTCATAGGCATGGTATCTAACAGGACTACAATGAATGAGATGAGGGCCATATACGGCGAGCTCACACCGGGAAAGATTATGTCCATTTTCACGCAGGTTGCTGACATACTCCATCCTGAGCTTCCTGAATTCGAGGGCGAGTGCCCTGTTGTAGTACCAGTGGGTGTGGACCAGGACCCTCACATAAGGCTCACAAGGGATATTGCCACGAGGATGAAGGGCAACAAAGAATTTGATTTCATGCCGCCCTGCTCCTTTTACCACGAATTCATGCCCGGGCTCAAGGGCGGGAAGATGTCATCTTCGGACCCGAACTCCTACATAGCCCTGACGGACAGCCCGAAAGCGGCAAAAGAAAAGGTCATAAAGTATGCCTTCTCCGGCGGAAGGGACACAGTAAAAGAGCACAGGGAAAGGGGCGGCAACCCGGATATTGATGTATCGTACCAGATGCTGCGCTTCATGTTCGAGCCCGATGACTCAAGGCTCAAAAAGATCCGTGACGACTACATGTCCGGAGCACTTTTAACCGGTGAACTGAAGCAGTTCCTGATCGAAAAGCTCACCGCATTCCTCACCAGCCACCAGAAGAAGCGCGAAAGCGCAAAGAAGCAGGTGGACAAGTTTTTGAAAAAATGAGTGCGGGGGCGGAGATATTCAGCTTTGCTGACTGTGTCAGCAGTGCGTTCGAACTCCGGAAGGCATTGCTCAGTCCTTTACAGGTTTTTCCTGAAGGCTTTGGAGGAACTCGGAAGAGTCCTGTAAAAGGCTTCTAAGCCACAGGATTTCTCAGGGCATGTTTCTGTCATCGGAACCCGTTTTTCGTGAACGTTTTTGGAAGCTCACGTTGAAAAGGGTTCCTTCACATACTTAAGAAACCTCTTAAGTTTGGCATGCTTGATATCAGCTATCAAGGCAACCTGCCCCTTTGGCCAGTTCCGAACCCATTTCGTTTTTTCCGTAGACGCTTTTATACGCCATACATTGAAAAGGGTCTCTCGGGAACCCCCGCATGTATAGTGTTATGTTTAATCTTTTGTTTTTTAAAGAATTTAACATATTTTCAGGTGGTTTCTGCTCGACAGCTCTTTGCAGAAGTCGGCAGACTCTAAAGAGCCGTCACTTTACTAATAAGCGGGCCTTCTCGAGGTCGTACTTCCATTTGGCAGGCAGCTCGCCCTTTCTTATGTAGAACTTTCCAAGCCTTCTTATCTTGGACTCCGTGAGCTCGAGCCCGCGCTTGGATGTGTAATCCTTCTTGTTCTTTGCCATGTGCGCATGCAGGTTCACCGCCTTTCTGATGAGGTTGAAAATGTCGTCGGGCATCTTGGGATAGGCATCGTGCTTCTTCAGTATCTCCGATATTCTTGTCTTGTTGAGCCTGACCGTCGGGATGCCATACTCGTCCCTGAGAATGAGCCCTATCTTAGCAGAGGGGTTGCCTTTCTTCGCCAGCTCTACAACTATCTTTTCCAGCTCCGTGCCTTTCATTTTCATCCACGGCGCTGATTTCTTCAGAGGTTTCGTGCTCCCTGATTTTCCCTTTTTCCTAGAGTACATTCTTGCCATATTACACCCTTTTTACTGATAACCATTAACACCGGATAGGTATATAGCAGTTACATGTAACGGATATTACCTACCCCAAAAGCGTGTACGGAAAACACCCTTTGTGGTAATAATCTTAATATGTTATAGGTTTATAAATATTCAATATGGGACTGATTTTCAGGAAAGCAACGAAAAAAGACGTGCCCCTGATAAAAGAGCTGATGTTTCTTATAAAAAATGAATATGTTCCCCCACTCACTAGGAAAAGGATAGACAATGTTGTCAATAAGATAGATAGAGGAGATGCCACTTGCCTTGTTGCCGTTACTGATAATAAAGTGGTCGGCTTCACTGGGTGGGAAAAATGTCAGAATAACAAAAAATATGCATGCTTGTTGCGCACTGGTGTTCATCCAAAATATAGAAGAAGAGGTATAGCATCGAAACTCAAAAGGATTTTAATTGAGCTTATTAAAAAAGACGGCTTTAAGGGTTACTATGCTTCAACATGGGCGGGAAATAAGGGTATAATCAAGATAAATAAAAAATTTGGAGCAAAGATTGTGGATATCCTTCCTGATGAAGAATTCAGGGGACCAACCTTTTTTGAGGTGCCGATATTCCTTACCTTGCCCTTTATTGATGTACACGGGGTCTTGAGCCCGTGTCCGGTCACTATGCAAACAACACTGCTTCCTTTCTGTATTTTGTGTTTATTCGCAATGAGACCGGCAAGGCTGACAGCCCCCGCAGGCTCTGCGAAAAGCCCCTCACGCCTTGCGAGAAGTTCGCGTGCCCTCAGTATCTCTCTGTCGCTAACATCTGCGGCAAAGCCGCCTGATTCCTTCACCGCAGCAAGGGCTCTGGGACCGTCCATAGGGTCGCCACACTCTATCGCTTTTGCTATTGTCCTGGCCTTGACTGGCTTGATTTCAACGAATTTGCTCCTTTTAGGCTGGATCCGGAATGCCCTTACAATAGGGTTACAGCCACTGGCCTGAATTCCTGCCATGACCGGCTGTTTTCTGAGCAAGCCAAGGATCCGGAGCTCCTTAAATGCCTTCCACATGGCTGATATGAGGGTACCATTTCCTATGGGTGAGAATACAAAATCCGGCGCATTGAAGCCGGATTTTGTATCGAACTGGTCGGCAATTTCAAAAGCAACAGATTTCGTCCCCTCCCTGCGGTACAGATAGTCGCCAAGAGGATAAGCACCATGTTCCCTAGAGGCGAGTTCGACAAGTTCTG
>JAFCEM010000063.1 GCA_017609145.1 Candidatus Aenigmatarchaeota archaeon
AGGTGTTAAGTGGACAGAACGTCGGTGAACAGTCTCGACAGCTCTCAGGAAACAATAATACCGGTTGGAGCTGCGATGGATACCACCAGGAGAAGGTTTCCCACCATAATTTCTGCAATGTCTCAAATCCAGCAGTTCTACGTCATCGAAAAGAGCGGCCAGCCCATTCCGGAGGACTTTCTCACGATTCAGGGCAAGCTCAACTTCTTCAGGGTTGGACTCGGGTCGGGCTTTGTGGAGGGTCTGACGTTTGCCTTTCTGACGGCCATCGTGCTGCCGATCCTGTCCGATGCCCGACTGATGGCTTATGTAGCGAAATATTTTCCGCTTGCGCAGTCGAAGCTGTTCCTGTGGACCATGAACCTGTTTCCCGTCATTCTCACAGGGGGCATATGCTGCTACCTTTCACGGTACCGGATAGGGAGCCTCACAAAGAAGGCAATTGACTCCCTCCTTTCCGGCAGGCTGGTTTCTCTGATGGCAAAAGGCATTCTGATCTTTGCAGGGCTGATCTTTCTGTCGAACCTGATCACCCGCCATTCTGCATGGACGTTCGCCAAGTGGATGTCAATGAATCACTACTCAATTGCATATGAAATATACAGGATTCTCATGAACACTAAGCCTCAGTTGGTGAACATGGCCTACGAAACAATAGCGATATTCGCCCTGGCAATCGTTATGCCGTTCCTGACTATCTGGGGAGTGTCAGCGATACGAAAACTGAAAGAAAAGAAGGACGAGCTGTTTTGGAAAGCCGCTTAAGGAAAGACAGGAAGTCCGCCTTGAGGAGGTTAAGGCTCGCAACTTGTCCCTACTGCAAAGGCAGGAACCGAAATCGAAACAAGGAAGGGGTGTGTTTTGCGTGTCTTGGCAAGGGATGGATATTTGTCTTTGCAGAAGAGAAAACGGAGGCTGAAGAGTGTTCACTAAGCGGAAAAGATACACCCTGATAGGGAAAGGCTATAGAATAGGAGAACGCAGAGCGGCAAAGAGTATCTGGCTGCCCGACTCTGACCGGAAGGGTCATTTCTTCTGCTTCGGAACGACCCGAGTGGGAAAGACCAGGCTTATAGAGTCGATGATCGAGCAGGACATAAGGAAGGGCTACTCCGTTGCGTTCTTCGACCCGAAGGGCGATATCGAGATATTCTCCAAGATCGTCCAGGTGGCTTTTGAAGAGAGCAGACAAGAGGAGCTCTTCCTGATAACACCGATATTTCCGCAGTATTCCGTCTCAATAGATCCCCTGGCTTACTATTACATGCCGGAAGAGATTGTCTCACATGTGGTATCCGGCATCAAGGCCAAGGAAATACAAGGCGATGAGGAGTTCTTCATCAACATCGCCCAGGAG
This sequence comes from Candidatus Aenigmatarchaeota archaeon, assembly GCA_017609145.1. Classification (GTDB taxonomy): domain Archaea; phylum Aenigmatarchaeota; class Aenigmatarchaeia; order QMZP01; family QMZP01; genus JAFCEM01. Next base: position 1,358 of record JAFCEM010000063.1, read on the forward strand.
ACCACACAGATCATTGTGCTGTCACTATTACTGTTCGGCAGGATAAACAAAGTCAAGCCCCTGATCAACTTCAACGAGATCAGGGAGCGGGCATCGTACAGCGGACTGGAACAGCTCAAGTCCGACCTCGAATCAATCAACTCCTCCGAAACAAGAGATATCCTGGCAAGCCTGAACCAGATACTTGAAAAGCCGAAAGACTACTTTTCCAAGATATCGTCATCCCTCCATACCGTGCTCTCCTCGCTAAGCACAGGCAATGTAGCGCCGATAATAGGGAAGGCAAACAGCAACGAATTTATCAGGAGGCTTGAGAAAGGCGAGAGGGTAATACTCGTGGTGCAGACAGGAAGCATGCTGACCCGCAGGACGGCGTCCACGCTTGCAAAGGTGCTTCTGTCCATGATCCAGAGCTTTGTCGGCAGGCGGTACGCCTCCGGCAAAAAGGTCGATCCGCCCCTTGCGATCTACCTCGACGAGGCGAGCAATGTCATGTACATAGGGATAGATGACATGTTCAGCAAGGCAGGCGGAGCGGGGGTATGGATCCATGCCTTCACGCAGTCCCTTGCAGACCTGGAGCCTGAAATAGGCCGATCCCGTGCCAGGAAGGTACTCGATAATGCTAATACCAAGCTGTTCATGCGGGTGAACGATCCGTCGACCGCGGAATATATTGCGCAATATTCAGGCGAACAGACGAGGTTCAGCCCGATACTGTCGCTCGGCGGAGGGATTACAATCAGGGAAGTGAAAGAACAGACCATCCTGCCGGAGGACGTTCTTAACCTTCACAAGCGGGATTTCTACATGTTCACGTTCAGAGGCGCGTACAGGGGCCGAACGACCTACGTGCAGCCGCCATATTTCGAAGTGGAGTACCCAGAGGTAGATGTCTTATAAGACGCGACATTCAAGTATGGTTGGGGTATCCTGTGGAGGTTTTAGATGAAACAGCTGATCGTTGCGGAAAAGCCGAGTGTAGCAAGGGATATTGCGCGGGTTCTGGGAGTCAAGAATAAAAAAGACGGTTACATGGAAAACAGCAGGTACATCATATCCTGGTGTGTAGGCCATCTGGTGAACATTGCAGAGCCAAAGGAGCAGAACCCCGAATGGGAGAAATGGAATATCAATATTCTACCCATGATCCCTGATGGAAATTTCAAGCTTACGGTCCTGCCTGAGACTAAAAAACAGTTTCAGGCGTTGAAGAGACTGATGAGCCCTAAAGAGGTAGGCGAAATCGTCTGCGCGACAGACGCGGGCCGAGAGGGGGAACTGATTTTTCGGCGTGTCTACGCCCTTTCTGGCTGCAAAAAACCAGTGAAGCGTCTCTGGATCAGCAGTCTCACGGATGAGGCTATCAGAGAAGGGTTTCGGAACCTGAAGGATGCCGAGGAGTTTCTTCCCCTGGCTTATTCGGCCTATGCTCGTGCCGAGGCTGATTGGCTCGTGGGCATGAATTTTAGCAGGTTATTCAGTCTGAAATGTGGCGACAGAATTTCAATCGGCAGGGTGCAAACTCCTGTTTTGAAGCTGATAGTCAAGCGGGACCTCGAGATAGAAAGCTTCAAGCCTACGCCCTACTGGGAAATCGAAGCTGTCTTGGAAGATTTTTCTGCTACCTGGTATGCCCCTCCCAAATTCACTGACCCCAGGATTTTTGACCCGGAAAAGGTGCAGGAAATCCTGGATAAGTGCGCAGGGAAAAATGCTGTTGTCAGAAAGGTGACACAGAAGAAGAGCCAATCCTCCCCTCCGCTGTTATACGATCTGACGACCCTCCAGCGTGAGATGAATTCCCGTTTTGGATACTCAGCTCAAAAAACCTTGAACATTGCCCAGGCATTGTATGAAAAGCACAAACTTCTGACCTACCCCCGAACCGACAGTCAATACCTTTCAAAGGACATATTCAATGTTTTGAACAAACATATTAATGCCATTTCTGAGGCGTACAAAGAATTTATACCTGAGTTGAGAGAAAACTTGAAAAAAACAAAGTCGTTTAGGGTGGTAAACGACAAAAAAGTCACCGACCACCATGCAATTATCCCAACAGAAAACAAACCTGACATGAGTAAATTATCCCAAGAAGAGAGAAATGTGTATGATGCTGTTTGCAGAAGGTTCATAAGT
>JAFCEM010000010.1 GCA_017609145.1 Candidatus Aenigmatarchaeota archaeon
CTTTACCGGACGCCATATGGACCTCTATGGGCTTCTTTCCAAGAAGATAATTGAATATATCTATGTCATGGATGGCAAGGTCTATTATAACATTGGCATCCTCTATCTGTGGGGGGAAAGCACCAACTCTTTTGGCTGCGATTGTTGTTATTTTTCCGAGATCTCCGTTTTCTATCATTTCCTTAAGCCGCTGGATGGCGGGATTGAATCTCTCTATGTGTCCAATTGCCAGTTTCGTGTTATTCTCTTTTGCTGCCTTGATTATCGCCTCTGCATTCTTTATGTTATCTGCGATTGGCTTCTCAACAAGGACATGTATCCCTTTGTTGATGCAGTCACAGGCAATCTGCATATGGAATTTTGTCGGAACCACAACAGAAATCGCATCCATGTTTTCCTTTTCCAGCATCTTTTTGTAATCTGTATAGAAATTGCAGCCGAATCTCCTGGCCATCTTCTTTGCCAGTTCTATGTTTGTGTCACACACAGCAACAAGGTCCGCTTCGGCCAGTTCGGAATAGACTCTTGTGTGGTGCTTTCCCATATTACCCACACCAATAACAGCAACCTTTACCATGTCACCACACATGCTGGTATATCTCGAATGCCTCGGCGAATTCCCTGTTGACCACCTTGCCTCTGACCCCGGCCAGAGACCTTACATAGTCCATGCTAAAGTAATATCTTCTGAACTGTGTTTTGTAGCATTCCAGGGCCATGATTTTCTTTTCAAGGTGCTCTTTTTCAAGGGGTACAATAAGGTTGTGCACGAATTTTGGCGTTGATCTGAGTTCCTCGAACATGAATATTGATTTTTCCCTGAATACCCTTATGCAGACCTCGGCTATTGTTTTGTGGTCCTGGTGCGTATTGTTAATGTTGTGTGTGACAACAAGGTCCGGATTGAAGCTTTGCTTCAGCTTCTCCATCTCAATCCTGATATCCGAGGCCTTTTCGGGCATTCTTGTGTTTGGGAAATCAAGCATCCTGAAGTTTTCAATACCAAGTGTTTTCATCGAGTTTCTGAACTCCTCTGTTATACCATGGTTGCCCTCCTGTTCCTCGCAGTTTGAGCAGGCAACCACCATCAGCTCGTTTTCGGGTGTGTTCATCTTTGCAATAAACCCTCCGGCGCCTATCTCAACATCATCAGGATGTGCGCCGATAAGCAATATTTTCATAATGAACACCTGAGATGTGTGTGTATTAAAAGCTAAGCTTATAAGCGTTTTCCATAATTCATAAACATGAATGATATAACCATTCTCACTACAGGAGCGGGTTCACCTGGCGCAGCAGGGATATTCAGGGCCCTGCGCACAGGAGCCCGCGGAGAAGGCAGAAACCTGAAGATTATCACATGTGACATGGACAGCGATGCATACGGTTTTCATCTCGCTGACGGGTATCACGTTATACCTGCCGGAACTGAGCCGAATTTTATTAATAATATCATTGAGATATGCAGAAAAGAAAAACCAGACCTTCTGTTTTCGTGGGTTGACCCTGAGCTGCTGCCAATAGCAGAGAACAGGGAATTCATAGAAGAGTCCGGTGCCAGGGTCCTGATTTCGGATGCAGATGCAATAGAAACATGCATTGACAAGTCAAAAGTCTATAAACTCGCGGCAGAACTGGGTATTGCACCGGAATTCAGAATCACGGACAATCATAAGGATTTTGAAACTGCTGTCCGTGCTCTTGGCTATCCAAACAACCCGGTCTGCTTCAAGCCGGCAAAGAGCTATGGTGGAAGGGGCTTCAGAGTTCTGGAACCGGGAAGTGACAGGTTAAAGGCATTCTTTAATGAAAAACCAGACAACACGAGAACCACACTCGAGGATATTCTGACCATATTTGAAGGAACTGAATTGCCAAGACTGATGGTCATGGAATACCTTCCCGGTAAAGAATATACGGTAGATATGCTTCTTGATAGAGAAGGCAAGCCGGTAATTACCATACCAAGAATAAGGTCTCGTGTGAAGCTTGGTATATCGAACATAGCCAGGCTTGAAAAGAATGAAGCGGTGATTGGAGCAGCTGAGAACATTACAGGAGCACTGAAGCTCAGGTACAATGCCAACATACAGTTCAAGCTGGACAATAAAGGCAGACCGAAGCTGATTGAGGTGCAGCCGCGGCTGGCCGGCACAACAGCAGCATCTGTCGGCGCGGGAGCGAACCTTCCATGGCTTGCTGCAAAGCTTGCGCTGGGTGAGGAAATCCGGAAACCCGAAATCAACTGGAATACCACGACCAAACGGTTCTGGAACGAGGTGCACACAAATGGCGGAAAAGAGTGGTTTTGAGAACGAATATAATCGGAGATTGAATTATAATCATGACAAACAGAGAACTTGTCGAATATGTGAAGGTGAACATTGAAAAGGGGCATTCCAAGGAGTCAATAAGGACAAAATTAAGAAAGCATAGCTGGCCTGCTGATGAGATAAATTCCACTTTCATGCAACTGAGGAAAGAAAAAGAGCCTGACATACCGGAATATGAATCCTCCCAGAGCTCATAAAGATAGGACTCCAAGAGAAATCAAAAGCGGACATATGGAAAAGAATTCAGGTTGAATGAAGATGAGAATATCGTCTTCGAAACTAGGTCATAATCGTTGACATCGTTCTTGTAAGAAGAAAGTATTATATGAGGTATTATTGGATCACGAACCAGAGGGTAATAATCAGGAGGGGACTTATCGGATATTCAATAAATTCTATACCACTTGAAAGGGTATCCAATGTCCTGATATCACGCTCTTTTTTGGAGAGGCTATTCGGCTTTGATAGTCTCCATGTGCAGACCCTTGCAGGACAGTACACGGCGCATGGGCGACTGGGCGAAGAGGGTAATCTGTAGCCAATACCGGATCCTGAAGATAATCAGGAACTCGTTTTCAGGCTGATAAAGAGGCGCAGGAAAGAAGCCAACATAACTATTTAGTTTCAGAGTAATTTGTTTAAATCATCAATACATATTAAAATCATGGAAACTATCGAATGTATAAAAACTCGAAGGAGTGTGCGCACATATACCAAGGAACGCATACCAGAGCACATAACGGGAGAAATTCTCGAGGCTGCTGTGCAGGCGCCTTCGGCAGGAAATACACAGGAATGGCAATTCATTGTGGTAAGCAGGCCTGAGATTAAGAAACAGATCGCAGAGGCTGCGTTTGGTCAGCATTTCATTGAAAAGGCGTCACTGGTGATAGTAGTCTGTGCCGACATTGAAAAGATAGAAAAGGCCTATGGCGAGAGGGGTGTTTCCCTGTATGTATACCAGGATACGGCTGCTGCCACGCAGAATCTGATGCTTGCTGCATGGGAAAGGGGGATAGGTTCCTGTTGGGTTGGTGCTTTCAACGAGGCACGAATCAAAGGCATCCTGGTAATACCGGAACGTGTGAGACCGGTTGCGATAATACCAATGGGCTATCCACTTGAAAAACAGAGCAGTCCTAAGAAAAGACCGGTAAAGGAAGTAGTCCACGAGGAGAGGTGGTAACAGATGGGAGAATTCATGAAAGAGCGGCTTATGTCTCTTTTTATAGGAGCGGTTATGGTGCTCGCGGTTCTTGGGTGGGCGATGATGTCAATGGTTCCGCAGGGTGATGCACCTGAATTTGAAATACCAACCATTATGACTGAGGCTCTGACAACAGAGGAGGTTGTTTATGTACTTCAGAAAACGGGCAGAGTATTGATAGAATATTTCTATACGCCAAACTGCACGGAGTGTGCAGATGAATTGGAAATGCTGGAGATGTTCGCAACGCAGTTTGATGGTTTTGTCGTTCTCGAAGAGGTAGAAGGCAACCTGACGCGGTTTGACATGATAGGCATGGGCGGGAACATCGTTAACCTCGAAAACGAAGAAATAGACTTTGACAGACTCGTTGAAATCTTCTGTGATAACGCAATCGCCATGCCACCCGAATGCCTGCTTTAAATGATATTTTTTGCAAGCTTCAGCAGCTTTGAGAGTTCTGCCTTGCCCTGGGCAAAGTTCTTCTTGCCGCCGCCGGAACCGTTTGCGCGGGCACAGAGGTCTCCTACTATCCTGTTCATGTCCTTATTGTTATTTCCTGTCATGCCGATGACATCACCGACCTGGTTTGACAGAATAATCGTAGCGTCCGGTTTTATGGACAATAGCTCATCAGCAACTGCTATGAGCACCTTTCTGTCAAAACCAAGAACCTCAAAGAGTTGTTTGTTCTTTATTCTCGACGCCAGCTTCTGAGCCTCTGACTTTGCAAGCTTTATCCTTGCCTTCTCTATTTCCTTTCTCTGGTTTTTCCATACAGTAAAAACAATACCGAATGCCTCTTCGATACTTTTTGCCTCGCTGGATTTCAGATAGTCAACAAGCTCTTTCTGCGGCAGGCGCAGCCTCTTGCGTATTCTGTTCATCTCTTCATAGTTATCTATTATTTCCCTGCAGAACCTCTTTGCTGTATTTTCAAGCTCACTCACGGGCACTGAAAATATATCTGCGCTTCTTTTGAGCTGTTTCATTGCCATTTCCGGATTGAGGTCCTTTGTGAATTTTTCCGGGAGTTTTATGAAATGCATGTCTCTTTTAATGAAGCTTATTATATCGCTTATCTTTTTCATGCCAGCTTCAAGATAGGATTCTGCTGACTCTCCTGCCTTGATTGTTATTCTGTCAACACCGTCCTGTATCCTCTCTGTTCCTGTTATGATTATACGACCGACCTCTTTCGTGTTTGTACGGTGTATCCCTCCACAGGCCTCCACGTCAACCGAGTCTATCTCAACTACCCTTATCTCCTTCCCCGGCACAGCACCACCCTGATACAGTCTGAGCCCATACTTCTTCTCGGCCTCATGTCTCGGCATCCATTTTACGCTGACGGGCAGGGACATGTCCACAATCCTATTGGCTTCCTGCTCTATTTCATTGCGCTCCTTCTCCGTTATTGGAAGATAATGTGTTATGTCCAGATGAGCCTTTTCCATACTCTTGCCGGAACCTGCCTGCCATATGTGGGTTCCAAGAACCTTCCTTGCGGCGGCATTTATAATGTGTATCGCTGTGTGATGTTTTGAAAGCTGGTCTCTTCTTTCCTTATCAACTTCCCCTGTGACCGTATCGCCTGCCCTGAAAATCTGTTTGTCAACGAAATGAAGCGCAACACCGCCTATCTTCTGTACATCATAGACTTTACAGCTCTTCTTTCCTGATCTCAGTGTACCGTGGTCCGACTCTTGGCCTCCGCCCTCAGCATAAAACGCAGTTTTGTCAAGCAAGACCCTGTTTCCCAACACCTTAAGAACCTTGGCTGTGAATTTCAGCTTTCTAAGTTCTGTATAAAAAAGGAATTTTGTGCTCGGAATCCCTGAAAGATCTATCTTTTTCTTTTCTTCTGTTTCCTGCTTTGCCTCATGACCCTGCGTAATCTTTAGGTAGATGTCAGGGGGGATTTCCTTCTTGGTCACCTCCTTCACAATCTCCGGGTTTATGCCATGGGATTCGTAGAGTTGTATCATGGTCTTTTCGTCAAAGCGCTCGCCCTTCGCTATCATTCTTGCTATGATGCCCCTTGCGTTCTTTGTGGTTTTCTCATACCTCTGTTTTTCTATCTCAAGTATCTTCGCCATTGGCTCAAGCCCTTCCCTGAGCTCCGGAAACATTGGCTTCAAGAACCTTGCGTGCTGTTCTGAAGGTTTCATCACGTCCAGGCTGAAGCCGTACTGCTTCATAAAGGAGAACATTCTTCTGAGCAACACCCTGAGGTTATAGCCTCCGCCAACGTTTGAAGGTATACCACCATCTGTTATGGCAAAGAGAAGTGTTCTTGTATGGTCGGCCATTGCATACAATGCCTGCATAGGCTCTATCTGCTCCCTGAGCTCGGACACGGAGATTCCTATGCTCTTTGCTATCCGCTGCCTGACCGCAGCCGGATCCTTTATCTCATCCATGTCCAGCGCCCCAGCAAGCTTTGAATATTTCATAAATGTCTCCGGATTGGGTTTCAGGCCGGTTTCCCTCTTCATTTTTTCTATCATATTACCGAATATGCAATCGTACATGGTCTGGGTGCCATTGGAAAACCATACCAGCCTTTCATGTCCCCATCCTGTGTCATTGACCTTTATATCAAGATCCTTGTAGCTGTTTCCTGATTTCTGGAACTGCATGAAAACATGGTTCACAAGCTCGAGTCCGAGTGACATGGCCTCTATGCACGGGCCAAAGGCCGAGAAATCGGGCATTGTCCATATGTCTTCTATATAAGTAATTTCCGTTTCAGGTATTCCCATCTCTTTTGTCAGAAAATTGAAATCCAGCTCCATGCAACGGTCCTTGAAATAACCCTCTTTGGGGTAGCCGAACGCGTGCTGTCCGGGCATAATGAACGATGTAAGGTGCCTCCCGCTTACACCAACTGATGAGATATCACCGAACCTGAGGCACATCTGCGGCACCACCAGCGGATTTTCCGGATAAATGAATATCATATTCCCGTTATCAAAACGCTGGAAGTCCTGTATTGATGCTATTGTGAAGAAGAGATCTGGCCTGATTCTGTCTATCACAGGGTATCTGGGTATGGATGCATGCCCGTTCTTTTTGAAGAACCTTTCAAAAAGTTTCCATGTATCCACATAACCAAGCCTTTTCTTTGTTCTTGGGCTGCCTATGAAATCATAGCTCTGGCATGAAGAATCCGCACATGTTTTCCTGCTCGGGTCAAGGGTCCAAAAACCTCTCCCACATTTCTTGCAGACCCTCCTCTCAAAACCTCTTTCCCTGAATATTTTGACCTGATAATGCTTTTTCCAGTCATTGGAAAACTGCTTCCTGAGTCCTGGTTTGGTCAGTCCGGCTGACATAGTTAATTTTTTGGGCCGCTAGATTTATATAGAGCAGAATGCATGAAGCATTTAATTAGCGCAAACATAATATTATATAATGAAAAAAGCCCAGGCGGAGTTTTTTACGATACTTGGAATTTTGTTGCTGGTAGTTATTGTGCTTTTCTATGGTTATCTTGGGGGGTGGTTTGGTGACCACGAACCGTTGCCTCCGGGGGTGCAACAGACACAGCAGCTTGTCACTCAGAGCGTAACGGATGCTGCAAGAGACTGCGTTCGTGATGTTTTAATAGAGATGGAAAACCATGGCGGTTATCTGCCTGGAGACAATGCCCCCGGCATCGTGCAATACCTTGGTTATGATGTGGCACTATGGCAGGCATGTGATGATGACATATCGCCTTCAAAAAGCGACATCAAAAACAAGCTTGAGGATGCGGTGAAACACTGCATGGATTTCGCTGCGGATGATTTTATAGAATCATTTGCCAGCCAGAATGTATCATTTGATAAGAACGGGTTATTGGTAAACGCCAATATACTTGACAACAGTGTTGAGGTGTATATTACGCTTCCGACAGATGTGCATGGCTATGAAATCGAGCAGCCATATTCCAAAGCCATAATTCCAACTACTTTTGGAAGGGTTCTGGATTTCTCAAAGGATTTTGTTGCAGAGTACGTACAGGACCCAAGCGATGATGACCATAGCGGCAGGTTCTTCGAGGCATTCACACTACTCTCCCTGTACCACAACAAATACCTGCCAACGATTGGTGTGCTGCCCGACTGCGGGGATTCGATTCATATGGACAGTAGTGAAATAGATATGAGGCTTGCACAGACTATTACTTATGTGCTTGCAAATACGCGGTTGTGGAAAGGAATAGAGAATAATGGCAGGTCGTTTGGTGTGCCGAGCATCAGCGGAAAACAGTACACTGATATCAAAGATGGTTCATACGGTTTTTTCCTTCCTGATGATTTTACCATCAACTCAATGAGTCCCATAATAATCCACAGCAGCAAGCCTATTTACACTTCGTTCCCTTTCGTGGTGGGTGAATGCCTGACGACATATCACCAGACATATTCATTGTATTATCCCATTGTAGTCAGGGTAGAAGATCCTCTTCTGGAACACGCATTCAACTTCGGGTTGGTTGCCTACATATCATCATGTAAAGACAGCAACGGCAACTACTATTGTGATGAGGACGAGGACACGTGTTCCGGAGGCGAAGACTGTGGTATGTACATATCCGACTGCGATAGTATTGGAGGCTTTGTTGGCGGCGGCGAAAGTGAATGTGAAGAGCGTGACTGCACCGCAACTCTGAAGGTAACTGATACGTCAGGCAACTCGCTGGAGGGCGTACACGTTTTCTTCAACGGGTGCCCTGTAGGAAACGGCATGACAGGAAGTGATGGCAATGTTGGTGGTGATGTAAAATGTGGGACAGGCAAGCTTCAGATATACTATACCAAAGATTATGAGTTCTATAACGAAGAGTGGTCATCAGCAGACCTTGATGGCAGCATAATTGCACTCTACGGCGTGCCTGATACCACATGGCATTTCAGGGAGATTGAGATACTAGGCATGAGCGGGCTTCCGATTGGGGAAGAGGCAACAAAAACGTCAAGGGCCTCACCATGTATAGGCACGGGAGGAATATACACTCATATAGCGTGTATCGCAGATTCTCCCAGCAATACAATCATTGCAGAGTTTGATTCTACAGACAGGTCAAATGAATGGTTCATCACAAACATAAACTCCGGTTCTGCTGATGATTTCGCTGATGAGTTTGAGGAATGCAGGGCTGACTGTGAAGATGCAAAGAAAGACTGCAAGAATGGGTGCACAGAACCGCCGGAAAACAAAACCCAGGAAGAGTGTGAAGGGGATTGTGAAGATGATTACAGACACTGCGAATATGACTGTTCATCAACGTTCCTGGAGCACATGAATGTGCTTGAGACGAGAAAGGTGGATTATATCCATGCAGGACCATATGATATTGAAACAGAGTTGTGGAACTACGACGAAATACGCGAAGTTGGTGGGTTCTTTGCACAGGAAACGATACCCGAGAATGCCGATGAGCTCTACATGAATGTGCCGCTGCTTGGCATGAGCACCTATGACATTGAAACGACACAGAAGCAGTGCCTTGTGGATATGATATCAGACTGCGGACTGGAAGCAATAGATGGGAAAGCGCCTGCTTCTGTCACGGTGCTGGACTGCTCCTGTTATGCACTTAAGATTATTTCAGAGGAAACGGGATGCCTGAGCGAGGATGACATAGAGGCAAACTTCTGCGCAGCACAGTCACCGACGCTGCCTGGATCTGTCTTCCCTGATATGTGTGAAGGCAGCTGTATAGGCGTAAACCCCGCTGATTGCACTCTTTATTGTGATGCTGCAAATGTTACTGCTCTACTTGAGATGTGCGGGGCCGAATTCCTTTGCGAGGTGGAAGAATGAAATATAAAATAGCGGTTTTGGAGATATTCATTTTTGTGGCCGCATACCTGATACTAAGTATACCTGCGGCCTTAGCAACAGAAGTCAATGTGATGTATGGCGGTAGCTCAACCCCTTATCACCCAGAGTTTGACCAGCGCGACCGCGTCTCAATTACAAAAACCATAAATGACGACAGGGTTACCATAAATATCACCAATAGCACTGATGAATACGACATAGAGAACCTTTACCTTTTCAGATGCAGGGACAAGAATCCGGAGCAATGTGCTTCCTTGATAACACCTGACACAGAGGCAAATATAATATATGATTGGGACGAAGTGTCTTCATCGGACATTGCCAACCTGATGTTCCTTGTCAGGCTTGACGATACTACAGAGGGAGCGAACTTCTTCCCATATGTCGGGTTCTGGCACACAATAGAAAAGAGTGGTTCATCCTACACCCAGACAGAGTATTCGCTGGATTCCATGGAGGCTCATGTTGCCCTCTATGAGGACAGATCTCCTGTCAATGAGTGGGTCACCAGCAAGCTTTGTATACCATTCAATCTTCTCGGTGACCAGTATACTGTATTTAGTGGCGCAGAAAGAATATACGGTGTAGAAAGTACGGATTTCTCATCCTTCCAGAGCGAGACGACGGAAGACAACAGTATCGCCTCAATAAACAAAAAGGTTTATTTTGCCTTCCCCGAATCCCCAGACGGGAAGATAATGAACCCCATAACACTTTATTCCAACGCGCCATCTGACTGCGGGAATGGGGCGTGCGAAACAGTGCTGGGGGAGACTTCGAGCAACTGCTGCTATGACTGTGGGTGTTCCAGCGGGCAGTACTGTGACACTGGTGGTGGAACCGAAGGTATGTGCAAACCCGAGAGTATCATAGAGCTTGAAATTACGGATATAGACCAGCTGCTTTTTTCTGACTGTAATTCCGAGCATGAAATCGGGCTGACCGCAAGAATAAAGAATGCGCCGAGCGGGATGAAAATAAGTTCAAAGGACTACAAACTTGATGATGATTCTTATCATATGTTGACATGTGAAAACCTTGACAATCACTACTACAGCTGCAGCATGACTGTGCCCCAGTTCCCGTTCGGGGACATGCCGAATTGTGGTACTGGCACGTACACAATTGAACAAAACAAGATAAAGTTTGGTATAGAGTATTATGATGGCAGTGATACGGCCACGAGGATACTATATGCTGATGTTGATGACATCGTTGTCGGTTCCTATACATGCGGCAACAACATTTGCGAAACCGCACTGGGGGAGACTTCGAGCAACTGCTGCTATGACTGCGCGTGTCCAGAAGGGCAGCACTGTGATACAAACAGTCCGGTAAGTGGGGAGAACTTTTGCAGGAATGAACCGGAAAATGATGATTTTGAGATTACCAGAATAGAGCCTTCAGAATTCAGCCCAGGAACCGGCACCACTTTCAGTGAGAGTTTTGTGTTTACCTATCAGATAGAGAATGCACCCTCAACACTCGTTGTGTTGCAGTCATCTTCCGAATGCGACATGGAATGCAAATCCTATAACACAGACGGCAGTAATGAACAGACGTGTTCGGTAACCTGCGAAAGCTCTTGTGATGACGGCTCGGTAACAGATGGTGTATATGAGTCGGAGTGCAGTACTGAATTTGAGATACCCGAGCCCGGGACATCACCCGACTATGACCAGACAAAAAGCTATATACTAAAACCGGAACTGTCAATCACGGTCAAATACGGTGACGGGAATAGGGGATTGATAGAGAAAGAGCTCAATGTGAAGGGGGGCGGCATCTCAATAGGTTACGGATATTGTGGAGATGGGGAATGCAGTCCGGAGATAAACGAAAACTCAAAAACGTGCTGTTTTGACTGTGGGTGCGAGGAAGAGGACTACTACTGCGATACCGAATATCGGTCCGGAGCCCGCGGGCTTCAGAAAGACACCTGCAGGGATGATAGCACAATGGCTTTGGAGATAGCCAACATGAACCCGGATCCGCCAAGCTTCGAAGACCACACAAAAGAAAACATCTTAAGGTTTGACGCACACATAAAAAACCCCCCCAAAAGCATGGAATACGAATATAGCTGTGAGTTTGGCGACGGCAGTGATATCATAGATTGTGACATGAGCTGTGAAGACAAGGAGTCCGAGGTGGCAGGCGAGCATAATATGTCGTGCACCATAACAATCGACCCGGTGGGTGATGATTACAAGTCCTCCAAATTCTATAACCCGGAGACGCAGCTGCTCACCTTACCGCCGGTTCTGGGGTTTTCGCTGGAGTATAATGACGGCGCGGAGGCTGCAAGCAAGGAGTTGACCAAGCTGCTTGATAGCATCAAGATAATAATCAATTACCATTGTGGTATTGACGGCTGCGAGGAAGACCTGGGAGAAACCCCCGAAAACTGCTGCCGTGACTGTGGGTGCCCTGTTGAGGAAAACGAGGAAAAGCAGTATTGTTATTACAATAAAGATGATGTAGCTGATTACGGTGAATGCAAGAAGGAATCCGATATAAGCCTAGTCATAGACAGCATCGCACCGGACCCGGCGACATGTTGTATTGACAACTACATGTCGGATTGCCTGTTTGTGACAGTTAATGGGGAATGCGCAGGACTGAATACTATGTCTTGGGGAAGCTGGTCAGGCGAACTGAGCGTGACAAACTCAATTGAGCTCAAAGCTCATGTGGAAAACCCGCCGCCAACACTCGAAAGCCTGAGCTACAGGGACTACCATATGACCCTTAATGGAAAGGAACAGGAAGGTTTTGGCGGGGTCCACTGCTATCCCGATACGAGCGAAGGATTGGGCCACTATGAGTGCAAGTTCAACCTCAAGCCAATCAATGACCACACGGAAGGCACCGAGCCCAGAAACGTGGAGCTGTTCTTTTCTGTGGGATATGATATCGGGGAAGAGAGAAGAGCGCAGAATCTCTCCGCAACCGATAGCTTTACAATAGAAAGGAAGAAGACCAACATCCTGAAGGATAAGGAGGATGAAATCAGTGATATTGAGGACAAGATCAGCAGGATAAAAGGCATCAAGGCCATTGCATATGCGGTGCTTATTGCAGGTGCAGCATATTGCGCATGTACATGCTGGTGTTGCTGTCCTTCGCCTGCGTGTGGACATTGTTTAGGTATGGACTGCGTCACGTGCTGGATACTCTATGCCTGCCTCGCATCTGTAATACTCGGTGCTCTGTCCTTCGTCGAAGGCAAGATTACTGACCTAGAAGCTAAAAAAGATCAGCTGAATACGGAAATAGGCAAATCTTCAGATGTGCCTGAGATGGGAGGTCTTATGGAAAACATGGGCACGAAAATGACCGCTGCCGCGGCTGGCCTGATATGTGCATTGGGAGCTCCGCACATAGGCTCTGCAGAAGCCACCGCCCTCACACAAACCAGTGTTGGTATGGGTGTTAGTTTTAGGGGCGGTCATTATCTCGATTATCTCTTCCCAGGAGAAATAACTAGCCCTAGACCAAAACCATCATGGATGCCCGGAACGGCGTAAATTATCGATTGTCTGTTTTTATACTCATATAGTTAGCGTAAACAGAAATCTATCTCACCCAAACAGACTACTCAGTCCTGCAGCTGCTTCCTCTGTCTTCTGCTTTTCCTCTTCGGGTTTCTTCTCTTCTTCTTTCTTTGCCTCTTCTGCCTGGACAGGTGCTGCTACGGGTGCGGCTACGGCCGCCTGCTTTATTGCATCTTCTATGTTAACGCCATCGAGACTTGAAACCAGCGCCTTTACTCTTGCCGCATCCGGCTTTTCACCGGCTGCCTCAAGCACCTTTTTTACACCAGCCTCGTCAACCTTTTTCCCTGCAGAGTGCAGCAGAAGTGCCGCATATATCATCTCCATTTTATTACCTCCTGGATATCATCATTTGGGACTCTTCTTTTCACCGGTATTTTTTGCCTCTTCCTCATCTTTCTTTTCTTCCTTTTTATTCTTTTCCTCGACGTCTGTACCGGCTGTTCCTTCGGTTTCTTTCTTTTCGAATTTCCCTGACTGTTCTGTTTCTTCTATTTTGGCCTTATCCTTTAAAGCTTTTGCGTGCGCAGCGCCCCTTGCAAGCTGCTTCGGCGCATTGTCTTTTGTAATTATGCCAGCTTCGTCCGCAAGGACACACGCCTGCCTGTATCCCTTTGAAAGAAGAGCAGAAACGTTTTCTTTTGTAACATAACCAATATGCACAGAAAGGTTGAACGCATCGGAGCATGCCTGTCTTAACTGACCAAGGTATTCATCCGGATCTGTGAACAACACGTCCTTCTCATAAATTATACCGTCTTCAAGCGCTGCAATGAGATTGAGCCCTATCTCCATGGGCTTTATGCCCAGCTTGGAAAGCATGCCTGCAACGTTACTGGATATTACATCCCCCTTCTTGGCTATGACAGTATCCTGCTTTACGAATATCTTCTCTCCCTCAACTCCCGCAGGTATCTTCAGGCGCTGCAGCTCACCTATAACAGGTCCGGCAGAGAGTGATGTGGGACCTGCCTTTATTATTATATCTTTTGGTGCAATATCTCCGGCCTTTGCCGGGGCAGGTGATTTTGACCTGCTCAGCTTAATTGCGAGTTTGAAAGGGTCTGTATTGCTAAACAAAAACGCCGGTTCGCCCTGCAGATACTCACAAAGCTTGTCTGCTCCTTTGAGACCGCAGTTGTTCAGGATACGCTTCATCAGCCTTTTCTTGACCATCTTTATCTTTGCCATCTCACGCAGGCTGTTCCTTATCTCATCCAGCTGGCTTGCTGGTAACTTGAACATATCAAGTATCCCTATGACAGGGTATTCCTTTATTTCCTTTCCCACATCACTGACAACACGCTTCTTTTTCTCAGATACCATCATCTCACCTCAAGTTTTGCGGGCTTGCCCATGGTCAGTTTGATGCGGGCAACCCTTATGTTGCCAATACCCTTTGGCAGTTTCTCCTTAATGAAATTATAAACAGCAATCACATTTGCAGCTACACTTTCATCCGGCATGTCATCAGAGCCCACAACAGCGTTTATGACAGGGTTTCCCTTCAGCACTATCCTTATATTTTTCTTTGCTATCTGAAGGAATGGTTCCAGCTTCACGTTCGGGGGGATTGGTTTTGGGACTTTCCCCCGCGGACCGAGCACCCTACCCCAATGCTTGCCTATCTGCGGCATCAATGAAACCTCTCCGAGAAGTGTATAGTTGTTGACTATCCTTTTCAGCTTCTTCCTGTCTTTGGCAAGCTTCTCTATTTCATCCTTTTTTATTATAAGCTCTGCCTTTCCCTTCGCTTCGGGCACCAGTTTATCTGCGATAACCGCCAGCTTAATATCTTTGCCGCGACCATGAGGCAGAATAAAATCAGAACTGAAGCTGTTCTCGGGTTTTTTGAGATTTATCCCCTTGACAACAACTGACAAATCCCAAGCCTGAATAAACTTTCTGGGCTTGGATTTTTCTTTTGCTTCCTTTATCTTATTCAATATCGCAGATTTTTCCATCTTGTCTCCTCCTGCCTAAGCAGTAATTACGGAGTTGTTAAAAATATGTGATGAATGCTTTTAAATCTTATCTTCTTCCGCTTCTTATTGTCTTGCCACGGGTATAGCTCATTGTGATTTCATTCATCTTGTTTTCAAGCTCGCAGATTTTCCTCACAAGCTCTCTATAGCTTTTTTCCATCTTTTTATCCAGATCCACTCTTTCATTGTCAAGCCTGAAAATCCTGTTTTCACTGGAATTCCTTATTTTTTTCATGTAACCGTGACTTGCATTCACCCATTCAGCCATATACCCGAGCGTCTCTTTAATCTTCCCCTGTTCATTTTCCATGCGCTTTTTATGCCATTCCCCATCAAGTTTCTGGACACCTATTACTATTATTATGAGTCCGAGCAGAATGTCTATAATGATTACATTAACCAAAATACCACCTATCAGAAAAATTCCCATGATTATGAACAGAATCCAAAATATCCTGGTTTTCTGCCTATCCAAAAAATCCAATATATTGTCAATCATGTTACTGTCTTAAAGTAAAAACTTTTAAGCTTATCTTGAAAATCAGCTCTTTTCTTCTTTCTGCTTGCTTTCGGTCGCAGATTCTTTCTCTCTCTCAGGAGTTTCTTTGCCTTCCTCATGCTTTACTTCGCCTGCTTCTTCGGTTTCCTTGGCTTCCTCTTTGGCCTTTTCCTCTTCTTCCTTCTGCCTCTCAAGCTCCTCATACTTCTTGAGCTCTTCCTTGGTAACAGCGCCCTCTCCTATTGTTATGCCCATGCTTCTACACGAACCCTTCACCTGGGTCAGAAACCTTTTATCATCTGATCCAAATTTGGCCCTTGCTATCTTCTTTACCTGTTCCTCAGAAATGTCCCCTACTCTTATTTTTCCTGTTTCTCCGGAGCCTTTCTCAATACCAAGCTCTTTCTTTACGAGCGCAGAAACCGGTGGTGTACCAACACTTATGCTGAATTCCTTTGTATCAGTATCGACAACAATCTTTACCGGGACCTGCATTCCGGCAAGTCCTCTGGTTTTCTCGTTTATCTGCTCAACCACCTGTGCCACATTGACCTTCATGGGCCCGAGTGATGTTCCTATGGGTGGTCCGGCTGATGCTTTCCCACCTTCAACCATAACTTCAATTGTCTGCTCGGCCATACAACTCAGATACTATCCTGATTTAAATAGGTTTTTGCCTGATATGTTTTAAATAAATGAAAATCCAACCTTTAAAACATGAACAGGGGGGTTTTTTCTTACTTTACCGTGCTTCTGGTCTTGTTTGCACTTTTGTGTGTTAACTGGGGTCCGGGATTCCAGACGACTGGTTTGGTGATATTTGAATACCAGAACGAAACGGATTTTGCTTCAGGAACGTATGTCAATACTGAGTATAATTCTACTGCTGGTTTTATCCGGCTTGTATCAGACAACCTCAGCGGAACATATACAAGCAGCGTTTTTGATGCAGGCAGTTCTTCATCCTGGAACACTATAGGCTGGCAGGGATACACATCTGCAGCGGAAACCCTGTTTGTTGTTGATTCCTCCAAAACTGTCTATGCATCATCCGATTCTGGTGTAACATGGACGCAAAAGACGGATGATTATGGTGGTGGTTCAGGGACGGATGACATGGCTGTAGACAGCAACGGCAACCTGTATATACTGCTGAACAAGAAAGTCTATATGTCGAATGACTCTGGTATGAGC
>JAFCEM010000064.1 GCA_017609145.1 Candidatus Aenigmatarchaeota archaeon
ACAGCCTTTCCAGGATATCCTATCCTTCCACCAGGACCGTTCGCTTTCACAAGAAACATGTTCCGGCCATTCATCTTGATTTTCAGCATGACTATATCTTCCTCTATAACTCTTGGCTTGCCATTGCCCATAAGGTGTGTCAGAGCAAGCGGGCCCAATGCATCACCTATCGGCCTGGCCCTTGCCATGGCCTTGGTTCCGCTATACATGGCCTTTGCTAATCTTTCCACCATTGGCAGCTGCATCTGGATTATCATTGCCATCTGATAGGATTTCTCCTTTCTTATCAATTCCACAAAATGCCTGACAATCTTGGCTATCTGGTGAACCGTTATACCGCCAGCCATACCCATCTGCAATGCGGCCTTCTTTTCTTCATCCGCGCTTGGTGCAACCTGGTTGATAAAGTAAACAAACCTCGTCTTTTCATCCCTAATGATATGATCGATTTTTTTCACAACACCATACGGGTCCAGGGACATCGGCTGTATGAAGAAAAACTCATAGAACCTGTCAACAGAGTTTTTTAAGACCTTGCTGGGTTTTTTGCTCATCTCATTTATTAAGAATGTTTTTGAACGGTCGGAAAGGGTTTCAAGTTCTGTTGCTACCCTTTCCAGCTTCCACATGATTTGTGAGAGCATGAGCCTTGGGTAAAAGAAGAAGAACACAAACATGAAAAGTACCCATATTATCATTGACCACCAATCACCACCCATCTGAAAAAGCACCATATCCATAACCATTACCAAAAGTCTATACTATTATTAAGAAGCCTATTATTATAAATATTCATTTGCCCAAAATCCAAAATCATATAAATCATTAACACCAACATATTTCCATGGACTGGAAAATACTCGCGGCATCCTTCGCGGCTCTTGTTATAGTCTCTTCCATAATTCTCGGCGGGTTCGGGCTCGGGGACTTCTTTTCAGACATAATAAACACAATCGGTGGATTTCTCGGAAGCTCTCCCTTTGGCGGACTGGGCGCATCTGGTTCTGAGCTTTCCGTTCTTATCCTTTTTTACCCATCGGTTTTTTCACTGGAAACCGAACAGGCGGTAAATTTGACTATAAGCCCCGCAACTCTTGAGATGTTTGATGGTAAAATCACTGTTGATTATGAAAATGAGATAATCAGGCTAAATCCAGAAAACACGGATCTCTCAATAGAACTTCCATTACAGGAAGCTATAATAGAGGATATTCAGTTCAGCAAAATCTTTGTTGAAGAGATGGATTTTGAAATAATTAGTGAAGAATCGGGCCAAACAACGGGCACGGGCAACGTGGAAATCTTTGATTTCTCGGGAGATTTCAAAATAGGAGCAGACAGAGTAGAATTTAACGGAACCAGCTTAAAAATCTCTGTTAAGACCGGTGACTCAGAATGGGAACTGAAATAATACCAAAAGACCTTAGCTTCTTTTAAATAAAAACCTTAAAATAGATATACTCCTAACAATTTACACGGGCCCAGGTAGCTCAGCAGGTAGAGCACACGGCTGTTAGTTTTATTTGCAGAGACCGTGTTGTCGGAGGTTCGAGTTGACCCTTTTCATAAGGGGAACGAAATTCCTCCCCTGGGCGTATGAATGTGGTATCGCTCATAAGCAGGAATTTTGACCTCAAAAACTTTAGCCGTAACTGCAACTTTCGTGGCTGCAACAGACTGCCAATAAAGGAGGCAACCATATTTGAATTTGATCCTAAAACAAAGCGAAAAAGAGACCTTGTGTCTTTATATTTTTGCGCTGAGCATTATAATATCACAATCAACAAATTAATGAAAGAGATAAAAAGGATAGAAAGTGCCAAGATAATAGACAAAAGAATATTTAACATAGGCTATGTAACATGTTAGGACGGGGGTGAGCTGGGACGGTAATCTTTAATAAGAGACCGTAAGCTCAGCCTGGGAGAGCAACCGGCTGAAGACCGGTATGTCGCGCGTTCAAACGCCATGCTGAAACATGTACTTTCAGCAGAGCTGAAAATCGCGCCCGTCCCATGATCCTTTTTTTCAATACGAACTTACAAAAAGGTGTTAACGGAAAAGAAGTGAAAATATGGGAAGAATAAAAAGTACTGCAGTAAGGACGCTCGGTAGTGAGCTGATAAAGGAATTTGGTGATAAATTCACCGTGGATTTTGAGAAAAATAAGAAGATATTAGAGGAAGTTAGACCAATTAAATCAAAGAGAATAAGAAACATATTAGCAGGTTATATTTCCAAAGAGATGCAAAAAATCAGAGAAAGAGGCATTTGATATGAGCCTTGAAGAGATGTTTGAAGCACCAATTATATTAGCACCAGATGAAAAGGTATCCAAAGCTATTTCTAAGATGTATAGAAAGAGAGCGCATGACGTCCTTGTTATGAGGGACGGAGAATTTCTTGGCATCTTGACCGCAAGAGACCTTATTAAAAGGAAGATAGATGGGCCAGCTCAAACCCAGATAAAGAAGTTTGTGAGAAACATCAATCCTCTTTTACCGGGTTCTGATATAGAGGATGTTATGAATGCCATGCTGGTTAATGACTTCAAGTCTGTTCCAGCAAAGAATGAAAAAAGCAAAATATTCTTTATTACCAAACTCAGTCTTTTGAAACAGGTAAAGAAAGAAAGAGCATTCAAAAACAAAAAGGCATCAGATGTTATGACACCTCCCTACTGTGTGGGCTCTGATGACTCAATAGCAACGGCAATGTCAATAATAAGGTTTGCAAACATATCAAGAATACCTGTTGTTGATAAAGAAAACAGGATAATGGGACTGATTGACAGTATTGACCTGCTTAAGGCCGATACAGACAGGTCCAGATCATCTGTTGGTGACCGGGCGGGTGAGCCCATAAAACTCAGAAATGTTCTTGCATCTTCGCTTATGCAAAAGAATGTGGCTAGGGCAAACCCCTATACATCACTGAATGAAATCATAAACATAATGCTTGAGAAAAAAACCCAGACAGTTCTTGTTGAAAAAAACAGCAAACTTGTGGGTATCATCACACCCAAGCTAATATTAAAACTAATAGGCAAAAAGGTAAGCGGCATTTATGTGCGCATAAGCGGTTTACAGGAAGAGGAAAATTTCATAAAATCTGTTGTTGATGAGCAGCTCATGAATGAAATAAGAAAACTGGGAAAATTCATACCAATAGAATTCATGGTCATACACATTGACAGATACCACGAAACCGGAAAAAGAATTAAATATTCAGTCAAATCAACCCTCGCGACCCAGAAGGGCACATTCTATGCTGATGATCACGCTTGGGACATCACAAAGGCCATACGCGGCGTCCTGCAAAAATTTGAAAAGGAGGTAATAAAAAGAAAGGGCAGA
>JAFCEM010000065.1 GCA_017609145.1 Candidatus Aenigmatarchaeota archaeon
TACAGCGGCTATGACAAAAAACGCAGATGCAGGATAGTGGATATTGATGCACTGGCAGAAGAGGTAAAGAAAATTCATGAGAGTGTCATCATTGAATCACATTATGCACACGACATGCCCTGCGATATCATTGTCGTCCTGCGCACGACCCTCGCGGAGTTGCGGAAGAGGATGAAGAAAAAATCATGGTCAGAAGAAAAGATTGAGGAAAACATTGAAGCGGAAATAATGGGCGTATGCAGAGAGGAGGCAAAAGATACGGGAAAACCGCTCATAGAAATTGACACCACAAAAAAGACACCGGAAGAGGCAGCAGAGAAGATAGAATTAAGCTTAAAAAGGCTGGATTTAATTTAATATACGTTGAAAAGCGAGTGGTAATATGTTGAACACAGTAATTCTTTTGGGCACACTTGCGGGAATTTTAATAGCAATAGGTTTTTTCATAGCCGGGCCATTTGGAGCGCTCTTTGCCCTTGTGTTTTCAGTTACACTGAATCTTGCGGCTTACTGGTACTCTGACAGGATTGTGCTCAGGATGTACAAGGCAAAGCCGACAAACGGAAAAACCAAGATTGATTCCATGGTAAGGGAACTTGCAAGAGAGGCGAAGATGCCCGAGCCAAGGGTTCACATAATGCCTACAAAAATACCAAACGCATTTGCAACAGGCAGGAACCCGGAACACTCGGTGATTGCAGTTACAGAAGGTATTCTGGACTTGGAGCCTGAGGAAATAAGGGGTGTTCTCGCGCATGAAATGGGCCACATAAAGAACAGGGACATGCTGGTTTCAACAGTCGCAGCCACCATAGCCGGTGCAATATCTTATGTGGCGCATATAGGATACTGGAGCATGTTTATGGGCGACAACAGGCAGGGCGGCGGAAACGCGTTTGCTCTTATATTAATGGTCGTCTTTGCGCCCATAGCTGCGCTTATGGTAAGGATGGCCATATCAAGGTCAAGGGAATACGGGGCTGATAATACAGGTGCTCTCATAACGAAGAATCCTCTCGGACTGGCCTCTGCACTGAGGAAGATTTCAAATATCGCGGAGCGAAATCCATTGAGGGGCTCAAGCGCCACTTCACATATGTGGATAGTCAACCCCTTCAGAAGCGACTGGTTCACGGGACTGTTCCAGACCCATCCACCAATTGAGGACAGGATAAGAAGGCTTGAAGAGATGGCCGGGTAAACCTTTTATTAGTATATACCGGCAAAGGTTTTTTATGTCCAAGCTAATACAGAGGCTTATAAGTCTTGGTGTTGATTTGAGCACAAAGAAGGCACTTAAGTCCGCCCTGAGAATACTCGGGCTCAAGCCGGACAATATCGACAAGCTCTACATGGAACTGAAGAATGACATCCATAAGGATGAATTCAGGAATATTCATCCCAATGAAAAAATTATTTTTCTTCCACAGTGCCTGAGGAATTCAAAGAAATGCAGGGCAAAGCTTGGAAAATTCGGCTACGAATGTGTTGATTGCGGCAACTGCAAGGTATCAATGATAAAGAAGGAAGCAGAGGCTCTTGGGTACAGGGTTTTCGTCGTTCCCGGTGGCTCAATGGTATATAAGATAATGAAAGAGTTTAGGCCCAAAGCTGTTGTTGGTGTTGCATGCATAAAGGAACTCGCAATGGCGCTGGACGAGGTGAGGATTCCGACGCAGACCGTGGAGCTTGCAAGGGACGGCTGCTTGGATACTGATGTTGATGCTGACGAGGTTATTCATGTTCTTAAAAACGGCGCAAAAACAACATAAATTCTATTTAAATATTGTTTTCAATTCTAATCGTATGCCGGGGTGGCGGAATTTGGTTTAACGCGCCAGACTTGAATTCCGGATGTTACGAGCGCTTTTTCGGTGCTGTGACAAAAAGACATCTGGTGGGCTTTGCCCGTGCAGGTAAGCTTTTTTCAAGAAAAAGCTTAAGCAAAAAGGAGCTTCGCTCCGCAAACTGCGCTCGCTTCCAAATGAAGAAAGCTCTGCAATCAAAAACGCGGTTTCCGTGTGGAAAGTCCTGTCCCCGGCGTTATCTTTCAATAACCCTTGCTTCCTCGCCGGTGCAGTCGATTATCTTTGATGCGGGACTGATGAGTTCGCCCCCGTCTATTATTATATCCAGTTCCCTTGCAATGTCGCGCGGGATTGCCCTTGCGCTGCTGATCGTTGACTGCCCCGAGATATTTGCAGAGGTCGTGACAAACGGCCTTTCCGATTCCTGGATTATTTCCGTGAGCGGATGGTCTGGTATGCGCACACCAAGCGAATTGCCATTGCAGACATTCTCAAGAAAGCCGTGGCTCTTCTTCCTGAATATGAGCGTGTAAGGACCCGGCAATTTGTCAAGCACTGATTCATCGCGCACTATGAGATTGTCAAGAACCCACTTCTTGGAGGGCGCTATCACAGAAAAGGGATGGTTCGTTCCCTTGATGGTCCTTATTCTTCCCGTTGCCTCTCGCTTTGTTGCATCGCACCCGAAACCATAAACCGTATCAGTTGGGTAAAAAAACACATACCCCTTTTTTATGCACTGAACAATCTCTGTTCTCAGGCCGTTTTCCTTAAGAATCCTTTCAAGTATGAAGAACCTCATATCATTTATTTGATGCAAAACAATTAATTATTATGAAACACTCTTCGCGCATTAGCGGGCTCAAGAAACGCATAAAGAGGGCTGGTCTGGACTGTGTGCTCATGAACAGCGCCAACGATGTCTTCTATTACACGGGTTACAGGCCAACCGAAAACGGTTCTGTTTTGCTCAGGATATGCCCGGGCTCGGAGCCCGTGTTGTTTGTATCACCACTGGAGAATGAGGCCTGCAGAAACAGAGTGGCCGAGGTCAGGTTTATCAAAAAGCTCCCGGAGATTGAACTGACGGGGGTGGTCGGGTTCGATGAACATACTACAAGTGCTGCTGTTTTCAAAAGGCTCAGAAGGATGGCAAAGCTTAAGCCGGCCGCGGGGATTATCAAAGAGTCCCGCATGGTCAAGGATGAACATGAGATTGGCCAGATAAAAAAGGCAATAGCTGTAACGAAAAAAGTGCTGGAATCTATCACCGTGACTGGCAGGAAGGAGAACGAGATAGCACACGGGATTGATATA
Source organism: Candidatus Aenigmatarchaeota archaeon (assembly GCA_017609145.1). Classification (GTDB taxonomy): domain Archaea; phylum Aenigmatarchaeota; class Aenigmatarchaeia; order QMZP01; family QMZP01; genus JAFCEM01. The sequence continues at coordinate 3,126 of JAFCEM010000065.1, forward strand.
GCCTTCAGGCAGGCAGGCGCAGATAATGCCTTCAAGACTATCGTGGCCTCGGGAAAGAACTCCGCCTTTGTCCACCACAGACCAGAAAGCAGAAATATCGGGGCAAAGGACCTTACAATCATTGATCTGGGTGCAAGGTTCAATGGCTACTGTTCGGATATCAGCAGGACATTCTGCAGCAAGCCCGGGAAAAGAGAAAGGGTAATATACGAAG
>JAFCEM010000066.1 GCA_017609145.1 Candidatus Aenigmatarchaeota archaeon
CTTTCTGATCTCCCTGAATCAAAAGACCATGATTTTCCCAGTGAAAGAGGTCGGGTGAGGTTGCCAGAAACATGCTGGGAACCATATACTGGGTTGAACCGGTCGGCCTTGGTATTGCACCATATTCCTTTCTGCCCGTTCTGGGATTCCTGATTTTTTTCGGGAACATGGCAACATCCTTGGTATTAACAGGCCAAGTAGGTCTGGGTTCTCCTGGCGGAAGCCTTCGGAATGTTTCAAAATCATTCGTGGCAGCCAGAGCAGTGGAGACCTCATATTGCGGAGAGCAGGCCACATAGCTCATCAGATATCTATAGGGCTTTCCGTCAACATTAACAGCATCCTTTTCTCCAAGATCGACCATCCTGGGATCTTCAACTCCAAATTCTTCATAAGGCATCCATGGAAAAAAAACAGGCTTGTCTGAAATTTTAAAATCATCAATACCGTTTTGGCTCTCCAATAACCTAAAATGGGAGATATCTTTAGGGCGTCTGGTCTCTTCCTTGCCAAGCATCATGAATGAGTGTTCATCCTCTATTCTTGCATCTATATCCTCACGCAGCCAGTCAGTAGTCATCCTAAAACTGCCGTCTCTGGTATACACCGCACGGGGGGCTGCGAGATGCCCTTCCCACCAGTCCTCTTCCGGCTCTTTGGGCCTCTCCGCTACCCGTACAAGCAGTCGGGTGCTGTTGTCATGATAGACCACGCCTCCGGGATTAAAACATCCCAGGACATCCATTTCAGAACCAGATGGCTTCACTTTATCAGGTGTCATTATTACACTTTCATGAACCGGCTTCAATCCACCCATTTAATATAATGGGGGCTAAATTTTAAATTCATTTCTGATAAATTCTGATAAATAAATTCTTTTTTTATAAAAACTCCGAAAACCCCGTGATAAAATACTTAAATACCTTTCTATTAACTAACAAATATCATATTCCTTACATCAATAAATTAAAACCAAGTAACTGTGTCTGCGGAGCAGTTGGTTAAGAGAATCCAGGCACAGAACCCGACACATAATGCAAGAAACGCAAGACCAATGCCATGCGGGTGATTGGTGTTACGCAAGATTGCACGGGCTCTGATAACAACAGCAGGAACATTATTTCTGAAAGGGGATCAGAATAATAAGAAAACCAAGAATAACAATGAGGGCTGTAATGGCGCTTGTGTTCAGCGTTTTGCCCAGTGCAGGAATGTTCATAGGCGCTAAGAACTGCATGCATCCGTTTGCGGCCTTCATGTTGGCCTTAGTATTTCTTGTGCTTTTAACATGGTATCTGCTGAGTATGCCAAACCAGGCAGAAGACGCAGATGAAGACCGATAACAAAAGGAGGCACAAAAATGAGAACCAGCAACAAAAAGGCGGTTGTCTGTCTTATCATCGGCGTAGTGCTTATGCTCGCCTTTGATGCCATGGCTTATGGCGCAGATGATACAGCTGACACAGGAGAAACGATAAGTGGTATCGGGCGTGTAAAGGCGATACTGGTTTTAATTCTCGTGTTTCTTGGCTATGCAGCCTCTATGTACATTATAATCCGGTGGGCATGTAAGAAAAGAGAATCGAAACCCAATAAGTACTGAAGGCAATTAACTGCGCATTGGGCGTGGTCCCCTTCTCCATCAACATTAACAGCATGAGAAAGGAAGGCACAACAATGAGAACCAGAGCAACACCAAGAAAATTCTTCTTGGCTACGGTCTGTGTTTTGGCTGCCGTTGCAATATTGGTTGGCTGCGATGGTAATCATCACACGTACATAACCATGGACACGATGAGCGACATCGAAGGGTACGCCTATTTCCCGTGCGAGGATGAGCTGGGAAACTATCCAGTATACTACGATACGGGAAACTATGACATTCTCGTGACACTGTACGATGCGGACGACATCTACTATGAATACCCGCTGCGAGAATACCTAACCGCCACTATGGGATACTACCAGTTCATCAACGTGTCACCGGGCTGGTACTTATTCCTTACGGCAGAAGCCCAGGTGTACGACGAGGCGCTGGACATCACAGACTATTACTGGACGGAAACTGATGATTTCTGTCTTTTTGAGGGCGAGCTGTATATCCAGGACCTCTTCCTCGAGTACGATAGCTCGGAACCAGGAGAGCCGCTGAGCGCAAAAAAGCCTGAACGAGTTAACTAGGATAATAGAAAAGGAGGTGATGACAAGAAAAGTTTCCCCTTTGCATAAACTGGTCCCCTGACAGCAAGCGTGTGATGTTCTGGTATGATGGCAGATTCATCACTGTAAGCCCGGTTGGAAAAGTGAAGTCGGATATTGACATGGGCGGGCTCGTGTATCGGGCATTGTTAGTGCAAATGACCCGGAAAGATAAGGAGGTAATACGATGTCAAAGTGGACTACTATATCATGTGAAGAATGTGGATGTGATATCCATATACACGAAGATTGGGATAATCCGCCAACAATATGTAAATCATGTAAAGAGCGTCGAGCCAATCAATGGTATGATCGTTCTTGTGCTGATTGCGGTACCACTATACATATACATCGTGATTGGGATAATCCGCCAACAATATGTAAATCATGTAAAGAGCGTCGAGCCAATCAATGGTACGATCGTTCTTGTGCTGATTGCGGTACCACTATACATATACATCGTGATTGGGATAATCCGCCAACAATATGTAAATCATGTAAAGAAAAACGTGCGTCCAGATGGTATGAAATAATATGCAAAGGTTGCGGCGGATCAATAAGGGCTAATCGGAATTGGGACTCACCTCCCAAACTCTGTAAAAACTGTAAGAGTTCAAACGCTTCAAAGGATGCTACCTGCAGCCATTGCGGAAAGGGTTTCACTATTTCAGTCAGCATGCAAATTAAATGCAAAGAGAATGGTTGGGAGTTACCAAGAAAATGTCCTGACTGTCGCGAGTTATTTAGGCACAAGCCATTCAAAACAGTACAAGAAAAGACTTTTTTGGGTAACACTGTTTATCGTACATACAACAGCCTTAATCAACTGATCTCAGAATCTCGTGATGAAAAAACATTTTTTGGCAATGAACGACGGCGCCATACAAGCCAGACAGGAAAGACTGTTGGCATTACCCATAAGAAGAAAACCTTCTTTGGTATTCCTTATCAGGAAACCACACGCACAGATGGTTCAGTAAAGTCTCGATCAAGAAAGAAAACATCTTTTTTCGGGAAAAAATATACTAAGAGTAAAGGAAGGTCTTCACATACCACTCACAAGACGACTACCGAAACAACATGGACTGGAAAAAAATATAGGAAAACTGAATAGGTTGTAGACCACGAT
>JAFCEM010000011.1 GCA_017609145.1 Candidatus Aenigmatarchaeota archaeon
GCCTCCCGGCACGGGAAAGACCCTGCTTGCAAGAGCTGTGGCTAATGAATCCGGGGCGAACTTCATATCAGTGAAGGGCCCGGAAATAATGAGCAAGTGGGTAGGAGAGTCGGAGAAGCATATCAGGGAGATATTCCGCAGGGCAAGACAGGTCGCGCCTGCGATAATATTCTTTGACGAGATAGATGCAATAGCCCCAAGAAGAGGGCTTAGTCTTGGTACCCGGGTTTCTGAAAATGTCGTTTCCCAGATTCTCACAGAGATGGCGGGACTCGAGGACCTTCATAACGTGATAGTCATAGCGGCTACGAACAGGCCTGACATACTGGACCAGGCGCTGCTCAGGCCCGGCAGGTTCGACAGGCTGATACTAGTGCCCGCGCCCGATGAGGAATCAAGACTCGAGATACTCAAAATACACACGAAAAACATGCCTCTAACAAAGGATATAAACCTAAAGAAGATAGCCAGGGATACCGAGGGAATGAGCGGCGCAGACCTTGAATCGCTTGTAAGAGAGGCAGGCCTCAATGCGCTGAAGAGAGACTTCAAAGCATCCACTGTAACAAAGAAAGACTTTACGGATGCGCTGAAGGGGGTCAAGCCATCGGTAACAGAGGACATGGTCAAGTTCTATGAGGGGCTTGAGGAACAACTCAAGAGACATCCCTCAAAGAAGCTGGAAAAGATGGAATATGTCGGTTGAATCCTGTAAATTCGCAGATTAACGAATTCTTTGGTATTTTTTTATAATAAGACAGAGAAAATAATATACATGCTGGGATTTCTGGTCACGGTGCTGATTTCGTACATTGCATGGCTCGCGTTCACCTTCTCTTTTGTCGCGGGCAATCTTATCGCAGGCGCAATCGTATCGCTCTGTGTTGCCTTCATATCAAGCAGGTTCCTCTTCCATAAAAAACCGTCAGAAGTTTTCAATCCCGTTAGATGGGGTTATTTCATCGGCTATCTTTTCATCCTGCTTTACTGTGAGATTAAATCACACTTTGATGTTGCCTACAGGATAATAACAGGGAGGATTAACCCGGCCATAATAAAGGTCACACCGCACATGAGAACGGATCTGGGCAAGACCCTGCTGGGCAGCTCGATAACCCTGACCCCCGGAACCCTTGTAGTGGGTGCGGAGCGAGAGCTGTACATGCATACGCTATACTATGAAAAGGGCCATGAGACAGGAGAGACCTTCGGGAAGATATCAAGAAAGGTGGTAGGAGAGTGATGCCATGTATATCTATATAGTTATGGTCGCCACGCTGCTGGTGCTGGTAAGGTTGTTCAGGGGCCCGAGCTTCGCGGACAGGGCAATAGCCGCAGGCACAATAGTGAATGTCGTAATACTGCTGATGGTCATATATTCTATCACTATACAAAACACCTTCTATCTTGACATAGCTATTGTGTTTGCAATGCTTTCATTTACAGGACTGCTCGCCGTGGCGAAGTACGCTGTTTGGCATGAGGAAAAGAAAAAGGAGGAGGGGAGGAAATGATAGAAATAATCACACAGATACTGCTTTACATGTCATCAATATCCATGCTGATAGGTGCAATAGGGATGCTGAGGTTCCCCGACTTTTACACAAGGGTACATGCGGCGACCATGGTAACCATAGGGGGTGTGTGCTTTTCCCTGCTCTTAATCGCGGCGTCCACTTTCTGGAGCATATACACACTGAAGACAGTTATAATTGTTATTTTCATGCTTTTCACCAGCCCGGTCATAGCCCATGCCCTGGCGAACACAGCATATGAGCTCGGTATAAAACCAAAGAACTTGTCAAAGAATATCATAGGTATAAAGAAACTTAAAGAGGTCATGGAGAAGGAGTATGATATTTGAAGCAACTCTTTTGGTGATGATAGCACTTACAGTCGCAGCCCTTCATGTAAAAGATCTCCTACAGGCTGTCATACTTCTTGCCGCAGCGGATGCTGTACTAGCACTCGTTTTCTTCATGCTTGGCGCGCCTGACATAGCAATAACACAGGCAGCGGTATGCGCCGGCTTAAGCACGACAGTCTACATGATTGCTATCCACAAGACAAGGAGGCACGAACATGAATAGGTTTGCCGCTGTCATGGTGCTCACGCTATTCGGAGCCTTTATTTTCATGTCAGTTCTACTTCTCCCGGAATTTGGCTCATACCAGAACAAGGATGTCGCAAACTACTATCTGGAAAACGGGTTCAACGAGACCGGTTCTGCGAACATAGTTAACTCAATAGTTTGGGAATACAGGAGCTATGATACGCTTGGTGAGGAGACCGTGCTGATCATAGCCACCATAGGCATAGTGCTCCTGGTGAGGAGGCGGGTCTGATGAACGTGATAATAAGGACGTCATCAAGGATACTTTTCCCGTTTATCCTTGTCTTTGGTATATATCTTGCCCTCCACGGACACCTGAGCCCGGGCGGCGGATTTCCCGCAGGCGTCGTGCTGGCAACGGGGTTCATCCTCCTGGTCATAGCCTACAAGGAAAGAAAGATTGAACACAGATTCACTGAAGTAAGCTTCATAAACCTCAAGACAATAGCAACGTTTGCCCTTGTGATGGTCATACTGTGGGGCATGGCAATAAGGTTCATATTAATGGATACGCAAGCCCCCTTTGCGCTTTGGGGGGGTGGCGTCACATTCGTTTCCAACATAGTGGGTTCGCTGGTGGTCGCCACGGCGCTTGTCGTCATAATATATTCGATAATCAAGGAGTAGAAATGCTGGCCTATATAACGGCAATGGTCCTGGTAATGGCAGGAGTATCAGTCCTTGTACTGAAGGACAACATCATTAAGAAAATAATAGGCCTGTCGGTCTTCAGCAACGGCATACATCTCCTGTTCATATCAATAGGTTACAGAACCGGGGGCACGATGCCCATCATGCAAAGTGCTGACGCAGCGCTGTTCGCGCAGGCAGCCGTTGACCCGCTGCCACAGGCTCTGGTTCTCACCTCAATAGTCATAAACCTGTCCATCGTGGCTCTTGGCCTGATAATATCCATTGAGGTTTATAGGAAGTTCAAGACTCTCAACATGAAAAACATGAGGGGCATGAAAGGATGATATGGGGACTAACGGTCTGGAGCTTTGCATCAATACTTATACTCATAATAAGCGGGATAATAACAGCCGTCGCCGGGTTCAGCAAAAAACACGACAAGAACGCATCTATTCTGACAATAACATGCATGGCCATTGCCTTCTTTTTCGTACTGCTTTCCATTCCTGATGTGTTGTCGGGGGGTGTGCTCAGCTTCCAGATGAATGCATGGCCGGCGCCGTTCGGCATAACAATAGTGATTGACATGCTTACCCTTGTGCTTTCTTTGGTCATAACGGGAATAGGACTGCTTGCTACGTTGTTTTCATACAAATACATCAAAAAGCGAAGGGCGGAGTTTTACGCCCTCGTTTGCTTCCTCATGGCAGGGCTTCTGGGCATAGTGCACACGGGCGACCTGTTTAACCTCTTCGTCTTTTTTGAGATAAGCAACGTCTCTTCATACGCGCTTGTGGCATACTACAGAAAAAGGCGCTCAGTTGAGGCGGGCATAAAATACCTTATCCTGGGTACTGTCGCGTCTTCAATGATACTCCTTGGTATAGGATTGATTTATGCGAGTTTCGGGACGCTGAACATGGCAGACCTTGCGCTCAAACTGGCAGGCACTACAGGCACGATTGTGCAGATTGCCCTTGGGCTCCTGGTTTCAGGATTCGCATTCAAGTGCGGGCTGTTCCCTTTCCATTTCTGGATGCCTGATGCCTATCAGGCCGCGCCATCCCCGGTGAGCGCGATGCTCGGCGGCCTTTCGGTGAGCGCTGGAATCTATGCCATATTAAGGCTCAGTGTGGGTATATTCGGTGCGCCGGGCACGTTGCTCGCGGCATTTCTGGTGCTCGGCTCGGTTTCCATGATAACGGGCGCAGTGCTCGCAATCATGCAGAGCGACCTGAAGAGGATGCTCGCATATTCGAGCATAAGCCAGATGGGTTATATAGTCATGTCCGTGGGCCTTGGCACAACGCTCGGTATGGTCGGTGGCGTGTTCCACATAATAAACCACGCAATAATTAAGAGTCTACTTTTCCTGTGCGCCGGGGTGATCATATTCCATGCCGGAACATCCAACATGTATGACATAGGGAAGAGGGTAAGGTTCAGGCCCGCGATGACCTACGTTTTCCTCATAGGCGTGCTTGCTCTTGCTGGTCTGCCGTTCTTCAACGGGTTTGCCAGCAAATGGCTGATATACCTCTCAACATTTGAGTTCAGTCCTCTTCTGACAATATTCACGATAGTGGTTTCAGTCCTCACCTTTGCATACGGAATTAAGGCTTTCTACCTCATTTTCCTTTCAGGCGGCAGGTCTTCACTGCAGCCTAAAATACCTTACACCATGCTCGTGCCCCTGATAATACTCGCCGCAGCATGCATAGTGATAGGTATCATACCACAGTTTGGTACGAGCATCTCCGAGACCATAAGTTCGGGGCTCAATTCGGTTGCTTATACGGGGGCGGTTCTGGGATGAACTACATTTTTGATGTCCAGTTCGTTGGCATGGTTTTTGCACTCTTCGTGCTTATGATTTCGCTGGTATACTATGCTGCGGAATGGAGGACAAGAAGCGAGAATCAGCCGGAAGGCAAGAGGAAACCCTACATGTGTGGGGAAGAGGCGAAGGAGGAAGCGAACATGCCCCACATGGGATTCTACAGTACTGTCGTAGCTACCATGAAATTCAGGAAATCGAGAAGGTTGCAGTCAGGGGACGTATCTGAATACGTGCTTGCCGTGCTGGCAGGGATAGTGTTTTTACTGATGATCTTGGTGTTCCTATGAAAAAGAGGGGCCTGCTTAGGAGGGTATCGGATTACGCCAGAAAAAGGTCTCCCTGGATAGTGCACATGGACTGTGCCGGATGCAACGGCTGCGACATTGAAACATTCGCCGTGCTCTCACCAAGGTATGACATAGAAAGATTTGGTGGGCTTGAGAAGGGCAACCCAAGGCAGGCCGATATACAGGTGGTTGCGGGTGCGATATCAAAAAAGATAAGGTCCAGACTCATCCGAATATATGAGCAGATGCCCGAGCCCAAGATAGTCATGGCAATAGGCTCGTGCGCGATAACCAAAGGCGTTTTCCACGACGGCTACAACATCTGCGGTCCGCTTGACAACATAATACCCGTTGATGTCTACGTGCCCGGCTGCCCGCCAAAACCAGAGGCCATTCTTGACGGCCTGATCAAGGCGCTTGAGCTATGGAGGAAGAAGTAACATGATGCTGAAAGGGATAGGAAAGGTATACAGAAAGCAGAAGAGAAGCACATTCATAGAAGTGCCGCGGACGAAATTCAATGAAGCAGTCTCAATGCTTAAGAAGCACGGGCTCACAAGGATATCCTCAATAACAGGGTACGACAGCGGCGGCATGTTTGAGGTCATATATCATTTTGACTTCCGCGGGCAGCTTGTTAACCTGAAGGTGAAGCTCCCGCGCCGGAGTCCGTACATAGATACCATAACAGGGCATTTTCCCGGAGCAGAATTGTTCGAGAGGGAGCTCATGGAGATGCTCGGGGTCGAGGTCAGGGGCCACCCGGACCCGCGGAAGCTCTTCCTCTGCGAGGACTCGCCCTCGTGCCCTCTAAGGAAAATGGAGGCGAAACATGGAAAGCAGAAATGATGCGAACAGAGAAACAAAGCAGGAAGCCGCGGACAGAAAGAAAAGGACCTATGCACTGCCGATAGGACCGCAGCATCCTGCACTACTAGAGAGCGAAAACCTCGAGGTTTTCCTTGACGGCGAGGTCATAAAGGATGTCATTGTCAATGTCGGCTACCTACATCGGGGCATAGAAAGGGCGCTCCAGAACAGGAACTATATACAGTGTATTTACCTCGCCGAAAGAGTCTGCGGCATCTGCAGCGGTGTGCACACCATATCTTATTGCCAGGCAGTGGAGAATCTCCTAGACCTGGAGATACCTAACAGGGCAAAATACATAAGAACGATTATTGCAGAGCTTGAAAGGATACACTCGCACCTGCTCTGGGCAGGCGTGCTTGCGCACGAACTGGGCTTTGATATGCTGTTCCAGATCGTCTGGAGGGACAGGGAACTGGTGATGGAGATTCTGGAGGAGCTCACGGGAAACAGGGTGAATTACTCAATGGTAACCATAGGCGGTGTGAGAAGGGACATATCCAAAGCAGCTATTCCGAGGGTATTCAAGGTAATAGGCAGCCTTGAGGAAAGGATAAGGAACCACATGAAGGTTTTCCTCAACGACAAAATCCTGCTTTCAAGGACAAGTGGAACAGGAACGCTCAAGAGAAGCGAGGCCGAAGAGCTTTCCCTTGTGGGTCCGCTTGCCCGCGCGTCAGGTGTGCATTACGACATAAGGAGAGACCACCCGTACGCTGCCTACGGCATGATAGGATGGGATACTGCAACCGAAAGAGGCGGCGATGTACAGTCAAGGGTTATCGTGAGGATGAAGGAGCTGCTGCAATCCGTGAGGATAATAAGGAACTGTCTCATGAAGCTTTCCACAACAGGAGATAAGATAAGGCTTGAGAAGAACTGCTTGGCTGTGCCGGAGAACGAGGCAATGAGCAGGGCCGAAGCCCCGCGTGGTGAGCTTATTTACTATGCCCGTTCCAACGGCTCTGACAGGCCTGAGAGGGTGAAGATAAGGACGCCGACATATTCCAACCTGCTCGGGCTCAGGCCCATGCTGAAAGGGCAGTTCCTCTCGGACCTGCCTATGATAGTAGCCTCGCTTGACCCGTGTTTCTCCTGCACCGACAGGGTGGCACTGATTGATACATCCACATGGGAAAGGAAAAGCCTGACAGAAAACGAGTTCAGAAGGCACATAGAAAACAGGAGGCGGGAAAAATGATGCAGGCTCTTTATTTCTTTTTCAGCATACTGGTTTTCCCGGGACTGCTGTTTATCATAAACATAAGCCTGCTTTACACCGGCATAATGAGGAAGCTCACGGCAAGGATGCAGAACAGGATAGGTCCTCCTGTATGGCAGCCGTTCCTCGATGTGATAAAGTTGTTTTCAAAGGAGAACATAAACACGGAGAATGCGAGGCCGGGCTTCACATTCTGGCCCATAGTTGTTCTTGCCTCGACATTTGTGCTTGCGCTGATGATTCCAGTCTCAGGCATGGCCCCCCTGGCCACCTCGGTTGATGCCATAATCATAATATACTTCTTTGCTTTCACGTCATTTTCACTGTTCATGGCAGGGCTCAGCTCAACGAACCCTTTCGCAGTGACGGGTTCCATAAGGGGGCTGGTCCAGATATTTGCCTACGAGTTCCCATTTGTCGTGGCCATGCTCGTACCCCTGTTCTTTGTGGGTACGCTCTCGCCTGCAATTGTCAATGCATATCAGCTGCAGTCAGGTTCGTGGCTGTTCTTCAACTTCCCTATCGCGGGTGTTGTGTTCTTCATCTGCCTGCTGGCCAAGGCGGAGATTCCGCCGTTCCACGTGCCTGATGCGCATCAGGAGATTGTCGGAGGTTATCATGTCGAGTACACGGGCACAAGATACGCGTTCATGGAGATTGCCCGTTCAGTAAAAATATTCGTCCTCATATCACTGGGTATTGCGCTATTCTTCGGTGGCGCATCAAACATCTTCCTTTTTATAGCGGAATCGCTAATCATGCTGTTCATCCTGACCGTGATAAGTGTTGTTGCGGCAAGGGTGAGGATAAATCAGGTGCTCAAGCTGTACTGGTTCCTCGGCTTTATTGTGTTGATTGAACTGATAGTGAGGTTATTGATATGAGGATACTGCCAGAAGCCATGAGAAACCTTTTCCGGAAGAGGTTTACGCGAAAGTACCCGAAGGAGAAGCCCGTGATACCCGAAGGTTTCAGGGGGAAGATCCGGCATTACAAAGACAAATGTATATACTGCGGGCTATGCGCCAAATTCTGTCCTTCGGGTGCCATAACCGTTGATGTAAAGAACAAGACATGGCATGTTGACTACGGACGCTGCGTATTCTGCGGGCAGTGCGAGGAAGTCTGCAGGGACATGGTAAAGAAGAATGCCATAAAGCTGGGAAAGGACTACGAGCTCGCGGGCACGAAAAAGAACGCTTTCATGTTCGGGGACAGGAAAAGATGACTATAATAATTCCATTACCCTTCTTTTTATCTCCTGGACGGCCCTGTGCCCGTCCTCGCTGAGCGGGTTGCCAAATACGGAACCATTCGGCTGGGCGCCGATGAAGACAACCTCGAGGCTGTTCCTGAACATGTCCCTGAGGTACTTGACAAACATGTCAAGGGGGAGATTGTGGGTTGATATGCGCTCGCCTACTATCTGTCCGGTGTCTATAACACTTACCGTACCGGGCTCGGAGCCCGTGTCAGCCGCATCAACTATAACCACCCTTTCCGGGTCGAACCAGGTAATCTTGCCTATGAAATTCTCAGGCGCTGTGCCGCAGTCAAGGAGCATCAACTCTTCCGGATCCAACTTCGTATCCAGCTCCTTCTTCAGTTCGCTGATTACTGCAGGGCCTATGCCGTCGTCGCCCTTCATTGCGTTTCCAACACCACAGACAACAGTCCTCATAACTTTATAAAAGCGCCTGAAAATATATAACTATGTGTTTGTCCAAGCCCCAGCGGGTTATAAAAGTGGAAGACGGCGAGGCACTTGTTGAATTCATGGAGACGAAAAAAGTTATAAAAACCCGGGGGCTGGGGCTCAAACCCGGCGACTATGTGCTCTGCCAGGGCGGCTTTGTCGTGCATAAAATATCTCAAGAAAAGGCAGAGGAGATAATGAAAGAATGGAAGGAATTCTCTCTTTCAGGAAAAAAATGAAACAATGCAAGATATTAAGTCTTTCCTCAGGTTCGCAGAAGGTTGCAGGTGTTATCTGAAAGACTTGGGTCTGCTGAGCAGGGAGGATAATGAATCAATAAAATCCGGAAACCCTGACATCAGTGTTATAAAGCGCGTTTTCTACAGGGCCCATCCCGAGATGGTGAAACTCTCCAGACAGATGAAGAAGCCCGTTTTGGAGAGGAAAGTTCTCAGGCAGTTCTACTGCTTCGAGCACAACAGAATAATGCATGAAGAGGGACATCTTGCCTGCATGACTTTTCCCGGTGTTGTTGTGGGTAGAATGAACGGGGAATATGTCATTGAGCTGGAGCCCATCGAAGGTGCGTTTCACACAAACTCTGACCTGAAACTGAAGCACGGGGACTGGGTACTTGTGCACAGAATGAACGTGGTCGAGAAGGTTCCCCAGAAATTTGCCCTTAAAGTGACCGATTACCTTAAAAAGCTTGGCATGGACAAGAATTTAAGGTTTCCGGATGAAACGGTTAAATACATGAAAGATCTGCTCGTCAAAGGGCAGATGTGAGGTGCTAAAATGCACGAGATGGGAGTGATAGAAGAGATTATATCAGAACTCGGTAAGCTCGGTAATCCGAAGAGGGCAAAGATAAGGCTCGGCGCAATGAAAGGAGACCCTGAGCAACTCAGGGAGATGTTCGAGGAATATGTTACTGGAAGCCCGCTTGAGGGCACCGAACTTGAGATAGAGGAAGTCCCTGTGGAGGCATTCTGTCCATGCGGCTTCAGCGGTTTTATTGATGTTGAAGAACACGTTCACTTCGTTCGGTGCCCGAAGTGCGGAAAGGTGGCTGACATAAGAAGCGGCAACGAACTCGAAGTAGAGCCTGTTTAACATTTTAAATTCAAATCATGTACGGCAGATTTTTAAAGTGGTGAGATAATTATTACCATGAAGAAAACTAACAAGGAGATTCTCGGCACGACATGCGCCTTAGTTACTGCAATCATAAGCGGTTTTGCAATTCCACTGAACAAGGTGTTCGTCGTCGACCTTGACCCGATTGTTTTCACTGCAATAAGGGCATTGATTGTCGGTGCAATATTCCTCGTGATTTCTTATACGTTCCAGAGGCATAATTTCAAGGGAGGCATCACAAGGCCACCCTGGCATTACCTCATTATCATAGGTTTCATTGGCGGATGCCTAGCATTCATGCTTTACTTCTCCGGGTTGCAGCTGACTACGGTCGGTAGAGCCGCTTTCATACATAAAACACTCCCGATATGGGTCACGATGTTTGCATATTTCCTGCTCAGGGAATACATCCACAGGAAACAGGTCTTTGCCATGTTGATTATGCTTGTCGGGGTTTTCATGATTCTGGTGACACCCACAAGTTTTATCACATTCCTTTTGCCCGTGACCATGGGCGATATGCTTTGCCTGCTTGCGACCATACTCTGGGCGCTTGAGGCAATAGTCGCAAGGCACGCAATGCTGAAGAACTATCACCATTTCTTCATATCATTCGGAAGAATGCTGTTTGGTAGCATATTCCTGTTCGGTGCAATTGTACTGCTTGGAAGGGTGCCGGCGCTGCTTGCCATACAACCCTACCAGTTTGTCAACATACTGATATCAAGCGTTGTGCTTTTTGGTTATGTATTCTTCTGGTACGCAAGTATACACTACATAAAAGTTTCGAAGGCAGCCACGCTCCTGCTTCTTGCCCCGGTAATTTCGCTGCTTGCGGGCGTATTCCTGCTGGGCGAGTCCGCACAGATTATGCAACTCGTGGGCTCGGCGCTTATACTCCTTGGTGCATATTTCGTGGTTCACATCAAGAGCCGCGTGATCACTGGCATATAACATCGTGGCAGGCATGAGACTCATGAATCATACCAGGCTCCCTGTGGCCGCAGGAATGTTCTATTCTTTTGGAAAAAACGAGCTTCAGAAAGAACTCTCCAGATTATTTATTTCCGCAAAGCCCAAGATACAGAATTCTATCGGGATTGTTTCACCTCATGCAGGCTATGCCTATTCAGGTAGGACAGCGGCATTGGCCATATCCTCCCTGAAGCCGGCGAAGTCTTTTGTCATACTGGGTCCGAATCACAGCGGAATTGGAGCTGAGTTCGCGGTCATGAGCAGGGGCGAGTGGCAGACTCCGCTTGGCGAATGTATGATTGATTCCGCACTGGTCAAAGACATAGACTGCGATGTCCTGGAGGATGACCCTGATGCCCATCAAAACGAGCATTCCATTGAAGTCCAGCTGCCACTTCTCCAGCACCACTTCGGGAAATTCAGGTTCGTGCCGGTTTCGATAACCAACATCAGCTATGACAGTGGATTCCTCAGTAGATGCGAAAAACTTGGGAAGGCAATAGCCCATGCCATTAGGAAAGGCAACACAGGCATAATAGCAAGCAGCGACTTCTCCCATCATATTCCTGCGCGGACGGCGGAGCGAATCGACAGGGGCGCAATAGAAAGAATCACAAGGCTTGATACCAAAGGCTTCTTCTCCTTCCTTGAGGAAAACCATGCATCTGTGTGCGGGTATGGACCTGTGGCGGTCCTGATGTCGGCTGCACGGGCACTGGGGCTAAGGGCAGAGTTGATGGAGTACACTCATTCAGGCAAAACAACCGGAGACTTCGACTCCGTTGTAGGCTATGCTTCCATTGGTTTTCGGAAAAAATAATATATTCTTATAATTATTAAACTGAAAAATAACCAAAAGTAACCAAAGGGGTCAATTGCCCCTTAATGAAAACTTAACCGCCTATTCTGAAGACCTTTGTTCCACAGTGCGGGCATACACCCTTCTTTGCTTTTCTTCCGTTCTTCATTGTTACTTCTTTTTCGTCCTTCATTTCAACTTTTTTCTTGCACTTAACACAGTAAGCTTGTGTCATGTTTTACCTCCTGATAAGGCTTTTTAATGATATTTATATAGTTTTATATATAAAGCCATAGCAAAAAGCACCCAAATGTTGACCAAAAAACCATTTTCGGGCAAAATCAGGCTTTTTAAATCTAAGGGGATATTTTGAATATATGGGAAAAAAACTACCTCTGGCACCGCTTGAAAAGATTCTGAAGGAGTCATCCTCGAACATAAGGGTTTCCAAGAGCGCCACGAAAGAGTTTGCGGAGATTCTTGAGGAAATGGCTAGGAACATGGCAAGGGACGCCGCGGAATTCGCAGGTCATGCAAGAAGAAAAACCATAATAAGGGACGACATAGTCCTCCTGAGAAAGATGCGGAAATGACTAATTCCTTACACCGAATTCTTCCTGGTGCGCCATAAAAATCTTGTAATTCATTTCACTAACAAGATTGTTTTTATGGAGATATTCAAACACGTCCGGAGCATACAATATTGAGCTGACTTCTATCCCTTCTTCATTAAATTTTTGAATCGGTGGATTGCCGTTCGAATCAACTTCATTCCTATCAAAGGCTAACACTATGCCGCCATGCACAAGGTTTTTGTAAGTTTTTGTGAGGTCTTTCCATGTTTCCTTTTTTGTTAATCCTGTTGTCATCACATCATCCAAGATAGTTACGATGTCACCATCTCTCAGGTCACCAACGAACAAGCCCTTATCAGGTCCGTGGTCCTTTTTTTCTTTCCTGTTATGACCCCACCTCATATTTATTCCATACTTATCGTACAGCCCCTCGGTCACTAAACTAGAAAGAGGTATGCCCTTGTATGCCGGACCAAAAAGGAACCGTTCATCTCTATATTCTTCAATCCAATCAGCAAGCATATTACCCCAGAAGACTTCTAGTTGTTCAAGAAAGGCTTTTTTTGTTGCTGCCAGACCCATTCCATCCTTTATGGCAAGGGCAAGATTAAAAAAATATCCCGAACTCCTTCCAGACGTCAGGTCAGATTTATCAAATCCTAACGCCCCTGTCCTTAAACAGTTATTCAAAAAATCAAGAGCGTATCGTTCCATACATCAACCAAACCATTTGCCAGCTTTCTTCAGCTCTCTTGTTATTTCTTGGATCAAGACCAACACACACAATGCTTTTTTTGTTTATCATATCATTGACGAGTTTGTCTATAATGAAGCTCATATTATCTTGTATTATAGTTAACAAAAAACAATTTAAGCCTGAAGCTTAGTTTATGTGAGTTGTGTATGAAATATAGCTACTTTCGTAAATATTCATCTCTTTGCATAACCTGACACAATGTTTCCAGAAAACTGCAGGATTTTCAATAGAGCTTTGTTCAAAATCTATAAAATAAACATTATTTGTTTTTCTGTTTGTGTGATGGAATTCCTTTATAGTGGCACAGAAATAATCACCTTCTATAAGCTTTTTATGAAGTTTCGGATTGTCTTCAAAGAAAACCAATGCTGATAAAATGCTTTTGTCCATCGAAAATGATTTATGATACTGGTCCATAAAGTATTTATCCATGCTATCTTTTAATTTATAACGAAAGAAATAAGAACATATAAGTAACCTAAACAAATAATATCAGGTTGATATGTATGCCCTGCGGCCGGAAAAGGAAGTCTGCAAAGATGAAGAAGCACAAGCTCAAAAAGAGGCGAAAAAAGATGCGCCACAGGAAGAAATGATAATATGGAAAACGATTTAACACACATAAGGATTTCAATTGCACTGCACGTGGTAGTGGCTGTTGTAATGGGATGGTTGTCTGTCGTGGTCTCCGGATTTTACGGGGACATGCCGAGCATACTCCTCGGTCTGATAGTGCTCTGGGGTTGCGGCAAGGCCACCAACCAGATTGTGGGCAAGAAAGACTTCAAATGGTGGTTCGGCAACGGTATTTTCATATACCTTTTCGTGTGGCTCATAAGCTGGATACTTTTCTTCAATCTGATTTAATAGCACGTATAACTATATATTATAGGTGAAGCCCATGAAATTCCTGCTTGATGCAAATTTTCTGATACTGCCTGCGCAGTTCAAGGTGGATATTTTTTCAGAGCTAAGAAAGTTCGGCAGGCCCGAACTCTACACCCTTGATCTCGTGGTGGATGAGCTGAAAAAGCTCGCAAAGGCACAGGGACGGAGTGCCGTCAACGCAAAGCTCGCGCTGGATCTGCTCAAAAAGAAGAATGTTGAGGTGCTGAAAACAAAAGAGAAAAAAAAGAGCGCTGACGATGAGCTTCTGATGATGGCGGGGATGGGTTATATTGTATGCACCCAGGACGCCGGGTTAATCAAAAGGCTGAAGGCAAAGAAAAGCATGGCTGTTACTCTGAGGCAGAAAAAGCACCTGGTGGAAGTATAGCATTTAAAACTTCTCTTCAATATTATGTCTATGAAATTCTTTAGAACTGAGATTCTAGGTACTGTAATTGTCTCATTCTTACTCATTTTAGTGTTGTTTAATTCTGCAGCAGGGTCTAACTCTTATGACTGCAAGAATGAAGGCCAGAAATGGGATTATTATGCTAACAACAAACTTCCGCCATTTGACTGCTGTGCAGGGCTAACTGCATGCACAGACGGCTTCTGCAAAGAAAGCTGCTTCACGGTCAAGTCAGCTGATACAGGAACAACAAAAGAAGATGATGGAGGAGTCCATTCATGTTCTGATGAAATATCCTTTAACCCACCACTGCCCTCGAGCATCTGCGTTGACGAGTTAATAGACATAGGGCTTGATTTGGGCACTGTAAGTCTGCATTTAGGATGGGATTATACCGCATGTGAAATAGCTGTTATGTATACTGGTTCTTGGAATATTAATATAGAATATTGTTTAAAGGAAGCAGATTTTTTTGGGGATGATACAATAAAATGTTATTCTGCTCTTGCTACAACTTATGATTGCGTAACACTCGATTTAGAGAATTATCATGGATCAGAAGTCAAACGGGAATTTAAAAATGTAAAATTAAGTGATGAGTTTGGTGGATTAGAAGATACGGGAACAATAGAAGTTTATGCAAAAGTCTCTAGTTCAAAGGATTATTTTGATGAAATTTCAACATCGGATTATGACATTGACAAAGAAGAAAACTGCGAGTGCATTTCAGGAGCCTGCTGTGATAAGTCAAACAGACCGTATGAGTTCAAGCCATCCGGGAGCCAGCCGACCGATTATGAAGATTACTATTACTGCTCCGGCACGAATTCACCAACAGGCACGAGCTATGTTAAAAAATATGATTACTACTGCAATGGCTACGATGCTGATTATCATATTTCAACATCAACAAAAGACACCTGCGGAACCTGCGAGTACTGCTCTAACGGGGTATCCTACTGCAAGTACTACTCTTCGTCCTATAAATGCGGGACAAAGGACTGTGATTATCTTGACACTGACTGCAGGAACTATCATGATGTAGACAAATACTGCAACGGCGCAGGAAGCTGCAGCGCCAACTGTAACAGCTATACGAATGCAGCAGAGGGAACATCCTGCGGGACAAACGGAGAGTGTAACGGTAATGGAAAATGTATAGAATGCACGCACCATCACCACACGGAATGCCACAACAATGATGTTTACTGGTACGATTCCTGCGGCAATCATGAGGAAAGAAAGGAAGACTGCGGCTCGGACAGTTGCGGCTCATTCGGTGAACCTTACTGCAAGAACGATGACGTATACAAGAAAAGGACCTGTTACGAGCGCGGCTGCGCCTCTGCATCATGTTATGAAAATTCTTACGAGCAGGAAAGCCGTTTCGATGTGTGTGATTACGGATGTGAAAACGGTGAGTGTATAGAATGTACCTGCACGGGCTGGGCAGACCAGAGCTGCGGTGGAGGATACTGTGAAGAAATAGAGATGTATCAGACAAGAACCTGCACACCCTCCGGGTGCAGTAGTGAGTCAAGGTGTGTTGATGATGTGTCATGCCAGCAGATATGCACTCCGAACGAAAAAGAATGCTTCGGGAATGTCGTGTACAAGTGCAAATCAGACGGCTCGGGATGGGAGATATATAACAACTGCGGGACATCATCATACTGCTCTTCCGGTTCTTGTATATCGTGTTCTTCTGGAGGGGCCAACTGTAATGAAGAGGTATCAGACGGCTGCGAGGTTAATCTCATGACTGATGACAACAACTGCGGCTCCTGCGGCAATTCCTGCGGCTCAGGGAAATCATGTGAAAGTGGGAAATGCACATCCGGGTGTGAGGACGAATGCACACTGGGAGGCATACGCTGCAATGGCAATTACAGGCAGATTTGTGGTGATTACGATTCCGATGACTGTCTTGAATGGGGTGGAGACGTATACTGCAAGCAT
>JAFCEM010000012.1 GCA_017609145.1 Candidatus Aenigmatarchaeota archaeon
CCTGTACCACCAACAAAGACAATGGCATCGTAGTCAGCAATGTTGAGCTCATTGATCGTTATGCTCGCCGTTGCATGGGCTCCGAGCATGCCGGTAATTTCACCGATCTTTGATGATGCTGTCGTGACCTCGGCCCCGTGCTGCTCAAATACCTGCTTTGGTTGTATGTACTCCTCGTCCCTGAAGTTCTGCGATGCTATTATCATGGCAATTTTCTTTCCATCTGCGTTTGGCATTGTTTCACCTCCATTCGTATTTCCCTTCCAACACAGCATGAAACTAAAAACATCAAAACCGTGCTGAAGGTCGATACTTCATGCTTAGTTATAAGAAACATGGCTTAAAAAATTAGCCCTTCGCAAGGTAATTCTCCACCCTCTCGAGCCCCTGCTCAATCTTTTCAGTGTCAAGGGCATATGAGAACCTGACCCTTCCGTCAGCGCCGAACCAGTCGCCCGGGTACGTGATTACCTTGTGCTGCCTGAACATCTCCCATACGAATTTCTGCGGGTTGCTGATTTTAGGCAGGATGTAGAACGCGCCCTCGGGCTTCCATACATCGAGCCCGAGCCCGTGCATCCTTTTGTAGATAATGTCCCTCCTCTCCTTCCATATCTTCACCTGGGACTCGATGAATTCCCTAGGGACCTGTGTTGCATGGTATGCCATCTCCTGGCCCAGTATGTTGGTGTTCATTGAGGAATGGGTCTTTATGGCAATGGCCATGTCGACTATTGACCTGTCGTTTGAGAAGAGGTACCCCACCCTGAAACCGCACATGGCAAAGGTCTTTGAGAACGAGTTGAGCGTGACTACATGGCTGCCCGAGAGCATGTAGTTCTCCCTTTCGTAAATCATGTCCTTGTAGACCTCGTCAGATATGAGCGTTATGTCAAGGTCATTCGTCGTCTTCTCTATGATCTTCAGGGAGCCTATGTCCTGTATCCTTCCCGTGGGATTTGAAGGCGAATTTATGAGAACCGCCCTGACTCCGTGCACCTTTTCCTCAAAATCAGCCATGTCTATCTTGCCCTGTTCTGTCCTGACGAACACCGGTTCCATGTGGTTTATCTCGACAAGGGACCTGTAGGAGTAGTAATAAGGTGTGTGAAGCAGTACCCTGTCCCCCGGCTTTCCGATTGCCCTGAGTACAAGGTCAAGGGCCTCGGATGCGCCGTTGGTTATGACGAAGTTATCCTTTGTAAAGCCCCTGTTCTGGTCTGCAAGTGCCTGCCTGAGCTTGCTGCTGCCCGCTATGGGTCCGTATTTGAAATCATGGTACTTAGGCAGACAGGAGAATACCTCCTTTGGCGGGGGCAGGTCAGGCTGCCCTGAACCAAAGGATATGATGTCATTCCCAGAAACCCCGATGAACATCGAGGGCGAGAGCTTGTCCATAAAAATTTATGCCTTTGCTGTTATTAATCTCTGTTTTGTTTTGGTGGGCAGCTTCCTGTACTCTAGATAGGAATAAAGAATCATGTATGCAGCAAAAACGGGCATGGGCACGATGACGAACCAGAATGCAAGGGTTCCGAATGCGAGGCCTATGAATGATATCACACCAGCAAGCTTGAACAGCTTTCCTCCAAGTCTGTGCGTCTTGTTCCAGACCTTTTCGCTACTCAGCGTCCAGGGTGTCCTGATACCGATGAACCAGTTCCTTCTTGCTTTTTCAGTAAGGACGCCTATATATAAGAAAAGGAGGCCAAAAGCAGGTGTCAGCATGTAAATCATACTGAACCTCAAACCAATGCTCCAGAAGATTGTAAGCATCTGCAGGTAGAAAAGGAATATTATGATAATCGCTATGAGTGTGTCAAAGTATATTCTGAACTTTTCTATGTTGTGCTTGAGTGGGTCTATCCTGGGTATTGCAACAAAGAGCAGAACCAGGCCAATGGAAATCAGGGGCATGAGGAAAATCCCCCAGAATTTATGCATATAGCCGTCAGGCACCCCTGCCGCGTTCCAGTGGGATACCATCTGCTCCGGTAGCATGGGGTACAGATACAAGCCTATCAAGAACGAGAGCACTATTATGCCGATAATGGGTATCATGGCCTGTCTCATATTAAAATCTTGGTTTCAGTATATAAATAGTCTGTTTTGTCCGGCCAGATTAGGCATCCAGTAAGATTTATATGATTTCAAATAAACATTTAAATATATAACACTTAATAAGACTATTGATTGATATGCCAATAGTTGGTTTCAGATTCACGTCGCTGGAAGGAAAGAGGCTGGAAGACACAAAAACAGAAACCCAAATTAAAGTCAATTCCACTCCCAGGGTTACGATGCTGAAAGAAGTTGATATCCCCACATTCAGGGACAAGGCGCTTTCTCTTGACTTTGAATTCACAACAACATATGAGCCCAAGCTCGCTGAGATAAAAATAAAGGGCAATATTCTTTATCTTTCCAAGGACAACGAATCCGTTCTGAAGAGCTGGAAGAAGGACAAGAAACTACCGGATGAGATGAACATAGAAATCCTCAACAACCTTTTCAGGAAATGCCTGGTAAAGATTTCATCCATCGCAGAAGACCTGCAGCTTCCGCCACCTTTGCAGATGCCCAGGGTAAGGGTAAAGGACGACACCGAAGGCAAGGGCACTGGTTATGTTGGTTAATTTTTAAAAAAACTTCCAAGCTTTGACTGGTTCTTATCCTTCTCTTTGTTTTCAAGCTTTTTCATCACAGATGTTATTCTCTCTTCCGAGAAATTGTGTTCGTCCACAAGAAGCTTCTTCAGTTTCTCTGCATCAAGGTGTTTTTTCTTAATTTCAGCATTTTTTTCAAGCGGAGGATTCTTGAAGAAGTCGAGTATGACTTCGGGCAGGATGTCGAATTTCCATTCAACCGATTTGAAAATCCTTTCCGGTTCCTTATGCTCCTTCACTACCTTCAGCGCTGTTTTGGGCCCGAGCCCGTGCACGCCGCCAGGGTTGTAATCAGTGCCTATGAGTATGCCCAGACATATCAGCTGCTCATGGCTGATGCCAAGCTGCTTCAGTACATCATGAAGTTCGACAATCTCGGGTTTCACTGATACATAACTCTCCTTCCCTGCCAGCTTTCTCCTGCCGCTTATGGTAAGGTTCCTCACCAGCCTCGGAGCATTAAAGAGCAGGGAATCCCAGTCACTTGAGCCGACTGCCCAGGTCTTTCCGCTGGCTGTGAGATAGGCGGCCTGTGCCTCTCCCTCGCTCGGGGCCTGGACCCATGAAATACCCATCACGTCGAGGAGTTTTTTTGCCTCCTCCACCATCTCAGGCGTCAGCCTTGTTGCTGCCTGCGCGTATTTGCGGACGTCCTCTGTCCTGCCCTCGGCAAGGGCCTGCTTCCATTTCTTCCTTGCCTCTTCCCTTACCTTAATCCTTGCTTCTGTGGTGTGCTTCTTGAACCCCGGAGGCTTGCCGTCAAACACATAGACAGTCTCAATCCCGTTTTCAAGTAGCTTGGATGTTCTGTAGAAAAGGCCTGAAAGGTGGGATGTCACTCTGCCTTTCGAGTCCCGCAGGGGCTCGCCCGTGAAGCGGTCGCGTATGGTGGACAAAAACTGGTAGATTACGTTGGAGCTGTCTATTGCTATGACCCTGCCACGCAGTTCCTGAAATTCCGTTTCCCTGGTCGGAATAAGGCCCGAAAAACTGACGCCCATGCATTATAATTTGAAAGAATTTTTAAAACCTTTGTCTAGTGAAAAACCAAGTCGTTTTTTTAAACCCTTCTACAAAATATTTATGAGGTGTATGAATTATGGCTGAGAAGAAGGAGATAGGCGAGGTAACGCACTATTTCACTAACATCGGGGTTGCAGTAATAAAACTCTCCAGTGGAGTAAAGGTCGGTGACAGTATATCGATAGAGGGCGCAACGACCAACATCCAGCAGAAAATCAGCTCAATGCAGATAGAGCACAAGAATGTCGAGTCAGCGAAGAAGGGTCAGTCAATCGGGCTCAAGGTCAAGGATCGCGTGCGCGAGGGCGACAAGGTACTAAAAGTTTGAACGCGCCTGTTAGAATTCCGGCATCAGTTCCCTATTTTATGCAGAAGATTGTCCAGTTCCTTGTAGTAGTTCGTGCCTGGTGAATATTTCATTGGTTCAAGCACTAGCCCGTCCGGGTATTTTTCCCGGAATTCCTTCCTGTAATCACCAGGGGCCAGCGAGGACAACACTGGATATCCGACAATCTCAAAACAACCATCATCATCAGCGGTGTCTCCTATATAAACGGTGCGGTTCTTATCGATTCCTTCATTTTTCATAAGCTGCAGCAGTTTTTCTTTCTTATTATGGAAAACCTCAGAATAGTTGAACCTTGCAACCATTCCTTTATCTTCTTCCAGTCTGTTCGCTTCTATGAAGCTGAAAATATCGCCGTAACCGGCTTCTTTTAGTATTTCCTGGATGCCTGTTCTGTAACCGCATGAGAGTATACCTATCTTAAACCTACCGGAATGCCTTTTTATGGTATTAAGCAGGACCTCGTCAATGGCATTTTTTATTTTTGGTGTTTGCGCATATCTGCTGGTCAGCTCAGAGATTTTTCTGGCATCAGCACCTTCGAGTATCTTTGAATTATACAAATCATACAACGCACTGTATTTCAGGTTTCCCGCATCAAACCGCATTTTCCAGAGCTTTAGTTTCAGCACAGAACCGAATATGTTCCACGCCTTCCTGATTCTGCCATTAAAAATAGCGTCTTTCAGAACCCTGACAGCGATGTAACTCCATATATCTCCTTCATCTGGGAATTCTATCAGTGTCCTGTTCCAGTCCAGAATTATTGATGCAGCCTGCATGAGCTAGAATTTGATGCCGATGTTTTTTAAATTTTACTTTAGCATCTTCCGTATCTGTCCTTCCATCTCTTTATGTCGTCTTCGCGGAATTCGCCCGTGGAGACCTCGAGTATCCTGCAAACATCCGTGCCCGTGTTCTCTGCGCAGTGCACGGTATTCTTAGTTATAGAGACGCTGTCTCCCGGACCCAGCTCGCTCTGCTCGAGCTCCCTCTCGATCTCCTCCCATGTGTCCCTCTTAGGACCGAGATGTAACCTTACGTTTCCCGTGAGCAAATGCCACAGCTCGTCCCTCATCTCATGCGACTGGAAGGATATGGCCTCTCCTGGTCTGATCTCGAGAATCTTGATTGTGCAACGCTCATTATCAGCAAACTTGATCCATCTGCCCCATGGCCTTTCGTCTGTTTCCATAATCACAACAACTAATCAAGCCTGTTCCACTTGCCCTCCAGGTCCTTCATGACCTGCGGAAGGGTAGTGTACTCCATCTCGTCAGAACTCAGTCGCGCGGGCTCGAAAGGCCCGTGCCTTCTTATATAATCAGTGATTTCATTTGCCTTCTGTCTTGCGAGATCAAAGCTCGGGTCCGAGAACATGTCCGAGGGCAATCCAAGCATCCCGTTACAGAGTTGGAAGCCCAAAGCAAGCACTCTTGGAGGACCGTCAAATCTCGTAGGCTTTGCATCATTCTGGGAAACGGGCATGAAAGGTCCATGGTGTGAGCCGCGCATCCAGCCCGCTACCATATAGGGAAATGCAAAGGGTTCAAGTATCTCGCCAACAGCAGGGAACCCTGACTGTGCCCTGACAATCATCACAGGGTCGTCCTTGCCGACATACCTTCCTGCTATGAGCCCGAGCCTTTCGGTTGAACTCACCGCAGCTATCTCACTGTCCAGATTCCTGAATACATGCTTGATGACAAACCTGCTCGGTGTTCCTATGAGCGACAGAAGCTGATAGCTCTGGTTTGGTGTGCTCATTGTAATGCTTCTGTTCTTCTTCACATCGTGCACCTCAAATGTGAAACCCTTGGTTACCTTGGGGTCTATGACAAGCCCTGCTGTTGAGAAGGGGTCAGCGAACATCCTGTAAAGCGGAAGGTTCCATGCACCGGGCTCTGTCTTGTCTGCCATGAACACTATCAGGGGCTCGGATTCCCTCTCCTCGAACTCCATCTCAGCGAATCCCGGACCCATGCCCTTGAGGTTCCCGGAAAAGCTGTCCTTTAGCATGTCCTGACCTGCTCCGTAGAGCTTCATTGATTTTGCCTTTTCAGTGCATTTCGTAAAGATATCCCAGGCGAGGGCATGTATGCCCTTGTCCTGCACACCCTTGCCGTGGGTCATTATCAGCTCAAGGTCATCGCCGCAGTGCGCCACATGAAAATCAGTAACCGTCTTCTCGTCCTTCGCTGCTGAAAGCAGCTCATCCGCATATTTCAGGATGTCAGGGTGTGAATGTGAGTGCCCGACAAACCCCCCGATGTCCGCCTTTATCACCGAAATCGTAACCTTCATAGAATCAATCCTTCTCTTCTCTGTATTTTTCATCCTTTCCGCGCTCGTAATTTTCAAAAACATTCAAAAATCTCAGAATGGTTTTTCCTGTGTTGAAAACCCTGTGGAATTTTCCTGCAGGAACAAGAACTATATCATCCTTTTTGACAGGGAATCTTTCATCACCAACCTGTATCTCTCCGGAGCCCTCAAGGAACAGGTAAACCTCCTTGCTTTTTTCATGTGAATGGCCCCGTGTTTTCTTGCCCGGGTGCTGCTCTGTTATCGAAAGTGTTGCATTGTTGATGAATTTCAAGTCATAGACATCATAAATATCGTCTGACCTTATCCTTTCAAACACCTTGTGGAAATCCCCCCTTTTTGTCTCCATGTTTTCACTGCCGATTTTTGTTGCTAATAATTGAACACAAACAATAAAAATAGTTTCCCAAGAATTGGCCAAGATTTTTGCCAATTCACATCCACCCGACATCAACGTCGTCGGTTCTCTGCCTGGGAAGGATGTCCGCCTTTCCGGGCTTGAGGTTATTGATTTTTGATTTGTGTTGCAGGAGCCCGAGCCATGCTATCATTGCCCCGTTGTCACCAGAGTACTCTTTCGGGCAGGCTGAGAATTTAGCCCCCCGTTCCCGTGCCATTGTTTCAAGCATAGCCTGCAGTCGTTTGTTGGCAGCGACCCCGCCCGTGAGCATAGTCTCTGTTTTGCCTGTATGTGCAAGGGCACGTTCAGTGACCTCCGTAAGCATTGCGAAGCTGGTCTCCTGGAAGGAGAAACAGATATCGGCAAGAGATATTCCTGATTTCGCTTTTGTAAGCGCGTATGTTACAATACCCGAGAACGAGAGGTCCATCCCCTTCACGACATAGGGCAGCTCTATGTATCTCCCTGATTTTGCCTCCTGCTCTATCTTCGGCCCTGCGGGGAACCCGAGCCCCAGCCCACGGCCCAGCTTGTCAAGCGCATTGCCTATACCTATGTCCATTGTCTCGCCGAAGCAACGGTACCTTCCGCTTACATGGGCAAGAATCTGCGTGTTGGCACCTGAAACATAAAGAGTCACTGGGTCATTCAGTTTGCTGAAGAGTCTGCCTATCTCTATGTGCGCAATGCAGTGGTTAACTCCCACGAGAGGCTGATTGCCCTCTGAAACAATGCGCTTTGCTGCCTCGAGCCCGACCTGCAGACAGGGCGGAAGTCCGGGTCCCTGCGAGAATGCAACAACATCAGCATCATATATTTTAACACCAGCCTGCCTCAGAGCCCGCTGAAGCACGTCCTTCCATACTCGCCTGTGGTGCTGCGCAGCCTTCACGGGCTCGATGCCCCATCCCTGCGGAGGTATGTAGGTATCCTTTTCATTTGCAAGAACCTTTTCATTATCCATGACACCAACACCGAATGTGTGGGCGGTTGATTCGATTCCGATGCACAGCATTTAAATTTTTTGTTTTTAATTACTTATATGCTCTATAAACCAAAAGAGCATTGTGGGGTAGTTCTCTGCCATTCACTTCATGATACCTACAAAGCTCTCAAGGCACTGCAACACCGTGGTCAGGATACGGCAGGAATAGCAGCAAGAACAAAGTATGGAATTGATGTTCTAACATGGGAAGGTTTGGTTTCTGATTTTTCTCTGCAGAATATAGAGAAAATATTAAGTCGCGGGGATATGTTTATTGGCCATGTCAGATATGCAACAACGGGTCCAAAGGATATGCTTTTGGACGGGGCTCATCCACGTTTTTTGGATGGCAAGATTACAGCAGAGTACAAAAATAAAGACATTCCAGTGCGTCATATAATAGCCAGAGGTGCAACAAAGGCAATAAGCCATAATGGAACTTTGGTCGGTGTCTCCCCATATGGTGGAATAGATACTGACAGAATGCTGAGCCTTTACAATGAAAGTGGACTAGAAGATATTATTGAAAAACTCCCCGCGGCATATGCGGCTGTAGTTTTGGATATGCAGAAAGATGAGGGGCTGGCGTTCAGGGACAGGTATGAAATAAGGCCGCTGTGGATAGGGGAAAAGGATAGAAGGATTGTCGCAGCTTCCGAAGATGTTGCCATATGGGATATAGGTGGCAGGCCTATAAGGGAGGTAAGGGGGGGTGAAGTTATATATATCAACAATGAAAGTATTGATTTTGAAAGTATTCAGGTAGTTGAACCAAAACCCAAAAAATGCTTTTTTGAGTGGAATTATAATTCCGGACAAAGTTCTGCCTTGGATGATAGAATTGTTTCAGGTATCAGATACAGGGTTGGTATTGAACTTGGCAGGGAATTCAGACCCGAAAATGTGGATATGGTTACATACATACCACATTCACCAAAACAGATGGCAAGAGGATATAGCGATGCTACGCATACCCCCTTCACCGAGGTTTTCTATAAGGTAAAAATGAGAAGAGCATTCATAGACCCCACACCAGAAGAGAGAGCAGACTCTATTAAAAGAAACCTCTTTGTTTTGGATAATCTAAATCTGAGAGGTAAGAGAATCGTAGTAATTGATGACTCTGTGGTAAGGTTGAATAATGCGCCTCACGCCGCCCGAATACTTAGAGAGAAAGAGGCAGAATGGATAGCGCTTGTACTTGGAACTCCGGTAATTGGTGAGTGCATCAGGGATGAGAAAAGGGGATGTATTTTCGGTGTTGATATGCCACCTGAAGATAATTTTGCAATACGTAAATACGGCTCAGTTGAAGGAATCACTAAAGCTTCTGGTTTTGATGAAGTGTATTTCATTTCCATGAAAGGCATTGAAAACGCACATGGAGTTCCGCTTAGCCAGCGATGCACATACTGCATAGGCGGACCTAACCCTGTTTCAGAAGAGGAAATGGATCTTGTGAAGAAACTGAATCTCTGACGTATGATACATTTAGATGATACAAAAAAAATATACATGGTTTGTGAAGGATGCTGCAAAACACGATTATAAACTGGATGAAGATGACCCATAGCATTGAGGGTTTTACCCTTGTAGAGGGTTACCAATCTTTTTTACTTATGAAAGGAAATAAATAGTATGGACGGAAGATATGAGCCGGCGAAGTTGGAAAAAAGTGTTCTTAAGTTGTGGAAGAAGAATGACACATACCACAAAGCCAAGCTCGCCAGGAAGAAGGCGCCCATATTCTTTTTCATGGACGGCCCACCCTACGCAACGGGCTCAATCCACATGGGGACTGTGTGGAACAAGATAATCAAGGATACCTACATAAGGTTCTGGCGCATGAGGGGTTTCAATGTATGGGACCAGCCGGGCTACGACACACACGGCACGCCAATAGAAATCAAGGTCGAAAAGGAGCTCGGTTTCAAGTCAAAGAAGGACATAGAGAAGTTTGGTGTTGCAAGGTTCGTCAGGAAGTGCAGAAAGTTCGCTACCAGATACATAGATGTCATGAGCAGGCAGTTCGCGAATCTCGGGGTATGGATGGACTGGAAGCATCCTTACCTTACACTGAGGAACGAGTACATAGAGGGTGCGTGGTTCACTTTCAAGAAGGCTTTCGAAAAGGGTTTGCTGTTCAAAGGAACTTATCCCGTGTTAGTGTGCCCGCGCTGCGAGACCGTGGTGGCCTACAACGAAGTCGAGTACGTAAAGCAGACCGATACATCTGTTTATGTCAAGTTTCCTGTGTGCAGCAGGAGAAAAAAGAAGAGATTCCTGATAATATGGACAACCACACCATGGACCCTTCCGGGGAACACGGGTATAATGGTGCATCCAAAGTTCACCTATGTCGAGGCCCAGGTTGGCGACGAGATCTGGATAATAGCCAAGGAAAGGCTGCAGGAGCTGATGGATGCCATTGAGGCGGGGTATAGGATTCTGAAGGAGTTCAGTGGAAAGAAGCTTGAAGGTATGAAGTACAGAAATCCACTTGAAAAGGAACTGAAGATACCACGCTCGAAGATTCATGGAGGCTACAGGGTGATATTGTCTGACAGGTATGTCAACCTTGATGATGGAACAGGGCTTGTGCACACAGCGCCCGGGCACGGGAAGGAGGATTTCGATGCAGGCAACAGGGCAAAGCTTCCTGTCATATGCCCGGTCGGCATCGACGGCGCGATGAGCAGGATGGCAGGCAAGTATGCGGGCAAGAAAGCACGTATAGTTGATGAAGAGATTATAGCAGACCTTGAGCAAAAAGGCATGCTTGTCTACAAGCACCCCTATACACACGATTATCCTGTGTGCTGGAGATGCGAAAGCCCGCTTATACAGATAGGCATTCCGCAGTGGTTCTTCAGGGTGACCTCAATAAGGAAAAGACTGCTTGAGGAGAACAAAAAGGTGAACTGGGTGCCCAAATGGGCAGGCGAAAGATTCCATGACTGGCTGGAGAACCTTAGCGACTGGCCGGTTTCAAGACAAAGATATTGGGGAATACCGCTCCCAATATGGCAGTGTAGGAGCAAGCGCTGCGCCCACACAGAGGTTATCGGTTCCTTTGATGAACTGAGAAAGAAGTCCGAACTTGACAGAGAGATAGACTTCCACAGGCCTGCGATAGATAGGGTAAAGCTGAAATGTCAAAAGTGTGGAAGGGACATGAGAAGGATACCAGATGTACTTGATGTATGGTTTGATTCGGGTGTTGCGACATGGGCCTCCCTGGATTATCCGAGGAGTAATTCCTTCTTCAAAAACATGTGGCCGTCCGCATTTCAGGTCGAGGGCCCGGACCAGTTCAGGGGCTGGTGGAACTCCCAGATGATAACAAGCATACTGACCTTTGACAGGGCACCCTTCAGGAATATACTCCTCCACGGCTTTGTCATGAACGTGAAGGGCATAAAGCTCTCCAAATCGAAAGGCAACTTCATTTCCCCGGAGGATGTAATAGAGAAGCATGGGAGGGATGTGCTTAGGTTCTACCTGATGAGCAACCCGGCATGGAACGACTTCTACTTCAAGTGGGACGATGTAAAGGAAACCGCAAGGCTTTTCACCGTGCTCTGGAACAGCTACCAGTTCGTCAGGACCTATGTGAAAAAGCAGCCCAAGAGGGCAACTTTGAAGCCAGAAGACAATTGGATAATAAGCAAAGCGAACAGCATGCTGAAGACCGGAAAAGACGCAGAAGCATACCATATTCACAGGTTCGTGCAGGCTGCTAAGGAATTCATACTCAATGACTTCTCGCGCTGGTACATCAAGCTTGTGAGGAACAGGGTATCACCGTTCTATAAAGGCAGGGACAGAGCAGGTGCGGAGTATGCACTGAATTATGTGCTTGAACGGCTGCTCAGTGCCCTTGCACCCGTTATCCCGTTCGTGACTGAAGCGATGTATCAGGACCTGTACGCCAGCGGGCCTGCCGACAGCGTGCACTTTTGCGACTGGCCCAAATCAAACCCGAAGCTCATCAGCAGCGAGCTGGAATGGCAGATGGAACTGGTCAAATCACTGAGCGAGGCAATGGCAGCGGCAAGGCAGGAGAAGAACATCAAACTGAGATGGCCTGTTGATAAGCTGTTCATACAACCGAAGGACGCAAGGAGTGCCAGAGCCGTGAAGAACCTTGAGAACGTGATAAAGCTGATGGGTAATGTGAAGAGCGTTGTTGTTGTGAAGAAGCTGCTTGGAAAGAAAAGGAAATCAGAAGCCGGAAGGTTTGCAATAGGCGGGGTTGTCAAGGAGGATGCCCTGATAAGGGAGCTGATAAGAAAGACCCAGTTACTGAGAAAGGAGGCCAATCTCAAGGTCTGCGACAGGATAAAGTTGTGGATCAGATCCGAGAAACCCGATGCAGCGCTGCGCGCCAGAAAAGAGGAGCTCATGGAGGGCACGGGTGCGGTCGGGGTCGAATTCACTGATATGAAAAACCACAGGGGTTCCATTGAGTTCGAAGGCAGGAAGACAGAGATAGGATTCAGGAGAGTTAAGTGCCCCTGAAATCCGATTAGCTTTTAAACATTGCGTGCAAATACTGATTCTATGGAGATAGAGATTTCGGATGCGAACTTTGAAGATAAGGTAATAAAGAAGTCGGAAGAGCTTCCTGTAGTTGTGGATTTCTGGGCACCCTGGTGCGCGCCGTGCAATATGCTCACTCCGGTGCTTGAGAAGCTCGCGGGTGAATTCGACGGCGAGTTCATTCTCGCAAAGGCAAATGTCGAGCAGAATGAAGAGAATGCGAGAAGGTATAACATCATGAGCATACCAGCCGTAAAGATGTTCAGGAATGGTGTGATTATTGCCGAGTTTGTGGGTGCGATGCCCGAAGAGGTTGTAAGGAAATGGCTCAGCGAAAACCTCAAATAACCGTAAGTTTTTAAGCTTCGTTTTGCAAAATTAATTGCATGAAAAAAACATTGGTATTTATTCTGGCAATTCTTGTATTGCTTCCGCTTACTGTGAGTGCTGATGAGATTACAACAGTCAATCAAACCGATATGAATGAAATCAACGTGACGGTCATCCATTTCTTCTACAGTTCCGGTTGTCCCCATTGTGCAAAACTGAATGAATATCTTAATGAAGTCAAGGAGCAGTACGGCGATGCCATTGAAATCAAAAGCCATAACAGTGTAATCAGCTCGGACCTTTTTGCCTATATGCAGCAGCAGTATGGCGTTCCTTTGGAGTTATGGGGTGGTGTGCCCAAAGCGTTCATTGAGAACAGCAGCTATTACTGCATCGGTGACATGCCCTGCATAGAGGGATGTGGAGCTGACAAAACGTTTCTGTGCCTTGAGGATGTTGAATCAAAGCCCGGCATCTGCGAAGTGCTGGAAAATATTTGCAATGGTGGGTTCACTCCCAGGAACGAAACTGCAATTGACCTGACAAAGATAATAGGCCTGGCTGCAGTGGACGCGGTGAACCCCTGTGCCCTTGCGGTTCTTACGATACTTCTCACCTCGATCCTGATACAGTATCCCACAAGGAAGAGCAAAGCTCTGCAGGCCGGACTCATGTTCGCCGCCTCTGTTTTCGTCATTTACTTCGGGCTTGGACTGCTCATAATACTCGGGTTCAAAACCGTGACAGCCGTGACACAGCTCAGCAGCATGTGGTTCTATAAGATCCTGGCTGTTTTTGCAATAGTGCTCGGCATCTTCAACATAAAGGACTTCTTCAGATACGGCGGCGGTGGGTTCGTGATGGAGGTGCCGAAGAGGTGGAGGCCGCGGATGAAGCGGTTCATAACATCCGTGACCAGCCCAACAGGCGCTTTCTTCGTGGGCATAATAGTCAGCCTGTTCCTGCTGCCATGCACAGCAGGGCCCTACTTTGTTGCGGGTGGCATACTGTCCAACTTCTCCTGGTTCGCTGCACTGCTACCGCTCCTGCTCTACAACATAATATTCATACTGCCCATGATAGGCATAACCCTCATTGTCTACGTCGGGCTTGCGACAGTGGGCCACGTCAGCGTCTGGAGGGACAGGAACATAAGGCTTCTGCACCTCGTGGCAGGTCTCATAATGCTCGGGCTCGGGATTGCCATGCTGGTTGGGTTAATTTAGAGTGGAAATGACCTAATTGTTCTATTATGTAGAAGGTGAGGACGAGGGTGGTTTATAATCTTGCATAAAATATCTAATCTTTCATATCATACATAAAAAGGAACATCACAATTCCATGAAGTATCCTTTGTAGGTAAAAAGCCGCTAATTTCTTTTTCATCACCCTCTTTAATCAGCAATTTCCCAAGAGGTAGATGAGCATCATAGAATTTAAAGTCATTGAGTTCAAGTTCTCCTAGCAAGTGATTAACATCATCATGACAGACAATAAAATAGCTTAGAGCAATAGTTTCCATAGAATTCCTTTATCAAAAATCTTTAAATACCCCTAAACTGATTATCAACAGGTGTTTAGAATGAACGGTGAGTTTGTTCATTTCAGGGAATGAGGCAGATTTCTTCAGGCTCGCCGATAAAGTATTTAACACCATTTCAGATAATTTAAACAAGTTTCCCCTGCGCAAGCAGGGTTTCAGCGGCTGCGCTGCAGAAGAAAATGGTCGGGGTAGTGTAACGGTTAGCACGGAAGGTTGTGGTCAGACCCTTTTCGGTTCAGATCGTGTAAAAGCGTCTACAGAAAAGAAAATGGCTGGGCAAAATCCTTCAGACCGGAGTTCGACTCTCCGCCTCGACCCTGAGCCCTTTCTGGAAACACTTTTCAGTAAGAAGAACCAATATAAAAACAGAATGCCTGACTACATAGATCGCAGGAATCAGGCTCCGTCAAAGGATGTGAGGCGAAGTATGAGATTCCAGACCCCGCGCGGAACAAGAGACTTCCTTCCCGACGAGATGGCAAAGCGAAGGGAGCTCTTTGAGAAAATCAGGCGGGTCTTTGAGCTGTACGGCTACGGAGAGGTATGCACGCCGGTGTTTGAGGATTTTGAGCTTCTGGCCAAAAAGTCCGGACCCGAGATAGAGAATGAAATCTATGCATTCAAAGATAAGTCAGGCAGGAAGCTTGGGCTCAGGTTTGACCCGACTGTACCCATATGCAGGATAGTGGCATCCAACCCGAGCATTCCAAAACCCATTAGGTTCTATTACATAACCAACATGTGGCGCTATGACAGGCCCGGTGCAGGCAGGTG
Source organism: Candidatus Aenigmatarchaeota archaeon (assembly GCA_017609145.1). GTDB lineage: Archaea > Aenigmatarchaeota > Aenigmatarchaeia > QMZP01 > QMZP01 > JAFCEM01. The sequence continues at coordinate 14,935 of JAFCEM010000012.1, forward strand.
GAGGGAATTCTGGCAGGCAGGAGTGGAACTTATAGGCTCGGACAGAGAGGAGGCAGACGCAGAGATACTTGCAGTAGCTTGTGAGTCCATGAAAGCAGTCGGCATAAAGGATTTCTGCTTCAGGATAAATTCACGCAAAATCGTTGAATCATTCATCAAAGAAGCGGGCATACCTGAAAGCAGGAAATTTGACGCCTTCAGGGCAATAGACAAGCTCGGCAAAATAGGAGAGAAGGGTGTCAGGAAGGAGATGCTGTCTTATAAGATACCGGAAAAGGCAATAGACAAATTCCTCAGGCTTGTCAAATCAAAAAGGACATCCGGAGAGGAAGTCGGGGAGCTTGAGAACATAATGAAGCTTGCACGGGTAATGGGAGTGAATAATGTTGAGATTGATTTCAGCATTGTCCGGGGTATAGATTATTACACCGGCTTTGTATTTGAAACCTTTGTCCGGGGCTTCGAGGAGCTCGGCTCTGTGGCTTCTGGTGGAAGATACGACACCCTGATAGGCATTTACAGCAGTGCCAGTACACCGGCAACAGGTTTTGGTATCGGTGTTGACAGATTGATGGAGACCATGAAAGAAAAAAAGGTCTGCCTGCCCTCGGATGTCTTTGTTGTTACTGTAAAACCTGAACTCGGCAAAGAGTCGCTCAAGATTGCCGGAAAGCTGCGCTCAGAGGGCATATCAGCGCAGACAGATATCATGGGAAGGAACATGAAAAAGCAGCTCGAGTATGCGGATGCCGCTGGAATACCATATGCTGTCATAGTTGGGGAGAAAGAAGTCAGACAGAAAAAATTCGTTCTCAAGGACATGAAAAAAAGGAGCCAGAAAACAATGGGAATTGAAAAAATCATCAAACAATTGAGGCGATATAGTGAACTACTATAACCTAACCTTCGGTTGAGGTTATAGCTTCCTGCTTCGTGGACATAGGCACTGTCTCCACAGGCTTGACTTCCCGCAGTTCCTGCGGTAGTGGCATAAGCCAACCATACAGGGATTGTTGTATGGCAACCCTTCGGCAACTTTGGTTCGTGTTGCCTATCAGTGGCGTTTCAGCGCACTGAGGAACCTGCCTAATGATAGTATAGAAACGAAAAATATAAATGTATCGGCTATGACAAGCCAAATTCATCTCCTACCTAACAAAGTTAAGGAAGGAGACTTCTTTGGCACGGGGTTAAAAGTTAATATAATAGAAAACCAAATAATTATACATGAGAATTGCGTGCCTTTTCGGTTTGGTTTTGGCTTCTGTTTTGCTCATGGGGTTTGCTTCAGCTGAACTGAGCTGCAGCATTACATCACCTGGAAGCTGCAGCGGTACTATTCTGGTTTACCTGTCCGCAGCAACGAACGCACATCTCAGCCAGAACTCAGCCCCCGGATTCACTGATTATGCAATCTGTTGCAGTGAGGAAACCGGGCTTCTCGGCACAAGCTGCTCGGAATCGCCTTCGGCTGTATTTCTGAAGCTTTCTGACCAGACGAATGCCCATGCAGAATCATTTGAACAGTCCAATTATCCTGAATCACTATGTATCTCACTGGACGGGGGTGAGGAGGTTTCCTGCAAGGCAGAGGAAACAGCAAGCTGCACGAACGAATATGAATGCATAGTTGCTCTGTCTGCCTGGACGAATTCACATGCATTCGCATGCTCATCATCGGTGCAGAAGAAGATATGCTGCAGAGTAGTTGCAAACCTGAACACATACATAGACCAGATAGGACCCGTATCAGGTATAATCCAGCCATGGACAACCACCAGCAGCTTCACCGTCGGGTGGAAGGCAGAGCAGTCCGGTGCAGTGGATAATTTTGATGTGCAGTACAGGGTTCCTACAGTAATACCTCCGGTTGGATGGACAGACTGGCATCTATCAACCTCCAGCAACAGCGACACGTTCGGACCGAGTGCCCCATATCTGGTGATGGACGGGCATACATATGTTTTCCGGGTTCGGGGGAGAATGGGAAGCGCAGTAGGTGAGTGGTCCGAAGAGGAATCAACAACCATTGACCAGACACCACCAACGTGCACGATAACGCCACTTCCCGAATATACCGAAAGTGTGGTAATCAGCCTTGAATGGAGCGGTGATGATGAAACATCCGGCATCAGTGATTATGACATCAGGCAAAAGATAGTGAATCCGTCAGGAGGAGAAACACCGTGGACAATGATACCAGATCTGGAAGGGACAGAACTTACTAACTGGGATTTTATGAACCGCCTTGAGGGATACAATTATTCCTTCCAGTGCAGGGCACGGGACAATGCCGGCAACGAGGGTGAATGGTCTGATGTTGAATTTACCACTATCGATACCGAATACCCGTATTCGGAACTGAAGCCTATTGGGGCATGGATAAATGACAGGATAATAGACCCTGGCATGAAGCTTGAGTGGGATGGCACAGACCATGGCGGCAGCGGCGTTAAGTGTTATGATGTGCAGTACAGCATAAACTCGGACCCCATGGGGGACTGGTATTTCATCAATTTCGAAGAGCCGGAACCAACCCCGACACAAACCACGTGTTTTACGCCTCCGGGTCCTGTGAATCCCCGAACGCTCAGGGGATGGGTTACATTTAACGAGTCAACAACGATTTTTGACTCGGATGGGGATGAGACATTCTACTTCAGGATAGGTTCTGAGGATAACCTCGGTAATGTGGAGCCCCATCATTATGCGAAGTTGATGACCAGCCCGGGCTACTGGAATGTCACCACTGATTTTGGCATACCCGCTACCTATGCGGACAGTGAGATTGTAAGCGGCGGGTTCGAAGAACCAACATATGATGTTGTGTTAAAAGCCAATAGTTCTGACACGCTTTCTGGAATCGACACCAATATCATACATTTTGAGTTGATGATGGAGGGTGGCGAGAATGAGGTTTATACGGTCCCCTGCGGATCCACTGAACCACGCAGCCCCCAGAATTATAGCGTATGCGAAACTGACCCTATAACCATAACTGAAATGACCGATCTCTTGTATTATGTGGTGTCAACGGACAGGGCAGGCAACCAGAATCAGACAGAAACCCGCTTTGAAACAAAGCACAAACTTGCTAATTTCCTTTCACACAACATATATCTTACAATAGGTCAGTCAAGGATAATCAAGGTGCGTGTGAAAAACGTGCAGGATGTGGAGGATACCGTAACCGTAAATATCGGCGCTCCCGGCACCACTTACCCTCCATCGTATTACAAGTTCATAGAAGCGGACGAATATCTCAAAGAAGGTGGTGGAAACAAGGTCATAGAGGTCACGCTTGGACCACTGGAATATATGGATTTCTTTGTAAGAGTAGACTCGATATATGATACTGAACACTCTCCTTTCACAATCAAGCTTGAAGCAACATCATTGCAGTACCTTCCGGGTGATCGTGACACTGCGTTCATAACAATCCAGTATCCGGCAGGGTTCCCGGGAATGGGAACATGTTCAATAATAATCCTTGTCTGTCTTGCCACGCTTATCTTTTTCTGGAAAGGTGAGCATTCAATACGGAAACGGGCTTAAACACGTGTAGGAATAGAATGGAGCGGAACAGTGGAAACGGGATAAAACTGCTATTTTTTGTATTCATTATAGGAATCATTGCCGGTGCGAGCTGTGCACTGGCAGCGGAAGAAAGCACCCACACAGCCAACTACATCGGTCCTGTGACATTTTATGGCGGTACGTACATCTTCCCCAGCGGCAGCAATGTAGGCATAGGTGGTAGCCCTTCGGCAAACCTTGATGTCGCAGGGACTTCGGAGTTCAATAACGAGGTGCTGATGAATGATATTGGCTCAACCT
>JAFCEM010000067.1 GCA_017609145.1 Candidatus Aenigmatarchaeota archaeon
GCAATCCTTTTAGACTAAAAGCGTGGGGAGATAATGCCTGCTTTACGCGTCCTGAGATGAAGGTTGAGCGTGTGTCTTACGATGTCATGACCCCTTCTGCTGCAAGAGGGATACTTGAGGCAATTTTGTGGAAGCCAGCCATAAGATGGATCGTCACACAGATTGATGTTTTAAAGCCGATTAAGTGGGAATCAGTAAGGAGAAATGAGGTTGGCTCTGTGATGTCTCCAAAGTCAAAGGAACTTTATATTGAAAAGGAACGGCAGCAGCGTGCAGGTTTGTTTCTTAAGGATGTGGCTTATATTATACACGCCTATTTTGAGCTTACCGAAAGAGCTGATGACCGAGATAATGTAACAAAATTTGAGCAGATGTTTCTCAGGCGAGCAGAAAAAGGCCAGTGTTATCACCGTCCCTATCTCGGATGTAGAGAGTTTGCAGCATACTTTGAGATTTACAAGAACGGAAGAGAACTGCCTGTTCCTATCTCCCACTCCCAGGACTTCGGGTGGATGCTACACGATATTAAGCATGACAACAGCAAGGACAGCGAAAAAGGACATTTTTGTTCAGAGACCTGCCGGCCAGCATTTTTCAGAGCGATTATGGAAAACGGAACTATCAGGATTCCCCATCCAGACAGCGAGGAGGTAAAGTCGTGATACTTCAGGCGATTGAAAGATATTATGATCGCATTCCTGATGCACCTCCACAGGGTTTTCAGTATGTTGAAATCCCTTTTATAGTTGTTCTCGACGAAACCGGAAAATTTATGGGCATAACAGATACCCGGACTGGAAAGGCCAAAAAGAAAAGAGGAAGAGTCTTTCTAATGCCAAGGCCTGTTAAACGTAGCAGTGGAATATTGCCTAATCTTCTCTGGGACAACCCTGCATATGTTTTTGGAGAGCCCACGCCAGACAAAAAGAAGGACCCTGCTAGGCAAAAAAGACGGGCCCAGGACCAACACCAAAGTTTTTTAGAAAAAATCAAAAAGATTTTCCCCAAGGAAACTAGGACACCCGAAATAGAGGCCGTATTGAAATTCCTTGAAACCAATAAAGAGTCTGTAAAGGCCCATCCGCTCTGGGAGGAGATAATAACCACAGGAGGGAATATCACATTCCAGATACAAGGGAAGGATGAACTTGTCTGCCAGTCAGAGCAGGTCAAAGAGGCGGTTGTATCTCTCGATGAGAGCGAAATGAGTGACAATTCTATCTGCTTGATAACAGGAGAACTTGACATACCTGTCCGGCTACACGCCTCAATTAAAGGAGTGTGGGGTGCACAGTCTTCAGGAGCCAATATAATTTCATTCAACCTCAGCGCATTTAGCTCTTATGGAAAGGAACAGGGCCTCAATGCACCTGTGGGAAAAAGAGCTGAATTTAGATATACGACGGCCCTGAATGAGCTCCTTAAAAGGGACTCGAGACATAGGATACAGGTGGGCGATGCCACCACAGTTTTCTGGGCGGAAAAAGAACATGAAATAGAAGACTGGTTTTACGATATCTTTGGGACTCCCGAGGGCATAAGTGACGCTCACGAGTGTGAAGCCATAAGAGCGCTCTTTAAGTCCCCAGAGACTGGCGCACCACCATACATTGAGGACCCGACAAGGTTCTACGTCCTTGGTCTAGCACCAAATGCAGCCCGTATAGCTGTGAGATTCTGGTACGCTGGAACAGTCGGGGAGGTTCAAAGAAATATTATTCAACACTTCAACGATCTCAAAATAGTTCACCGTGAGGGTGAACCAGAATATTTATCTGTTTTCAAACTTCTTGTCTCAACTGCCGCACAAGGCAAGGCAGACAATATCCCACCTAATCTCTCAGGAGACCTAATGAAAGCGATACTTTCAGGGATTCCCTACCCACAAACACTTCTCTCTGCCGCAGTGAGGCGGATCCGCGCTGAAAGAGTAGTTTCATATCCAAGGGCAGCTATTATCAGGGCAGTCCTTGCTAGGAAGGCAAGATATTACAATATCAAAGGAAAGGAGGTTGGAATGCCGCTCGACAGAGAAAATCCTAACCCGGGCTACAGGCTTGGCAGGTTATTCGCCGTCCTTGAAAAAATTCAGGAAGAGGCAAACCCCGGAATCAATGCAACCATAAGAGACAGGTTTTACGGTGCTGCATCGAGTTCTCCTGCCATAGTTTTTCCACAGTTAATGAAACTCAAAAACCATCACCTATCCAAAATTCCAAATCCAGGAAGGGTGGTAAACTTTGAAAAACTGATAGGAGAAATTTTGGAGGATCTAGCAGACTTTCCAAACCATCTTAGCCTAGAAGACCAAGGAAGGTTTGCCATTGGTTATTATCATCAACGGCATGATTTTTTTAAGTAAAGATTAAACCCAAGAAGGGAGGTATCTAAATGAATATGCCTATTACAAACAGATATGACTTTGTATTCCTTTTTGATGTCAAGGACGGAAATCCAAACGGTGACCCTGATGCAGGAAATCTACCGCGGGTGGATCCAGAGACAGGCCACGGTCTGGTAACTGATGTTTGCCTGAAAAGGAAGGTTAGGAATTACGTGTTGCTTTCAAAGTCAGACTCATCACCTTATGATATCTTTATTAAAGAAAAGATTGTCCTAAATAACCTGATTGACCAGGCCCATGAGCAAGAAGAAGTAAAATCAAAAGAAAAAGCTGATAAGACAGAGGCTGCCCGGCAGTATATGTGTAAGACTTATTATGATGTGAGGACCTTTGGTGCAGTAATGTCCACTGGTAAAAATGCAGGCCAAGTCCGTGGCCCTGTTCAACTTACCTTTGCGAGAAGTACAGACCCCATTGTTCCTCTTGAGCATAGCATCACCAGAGTAGCGAAGACCACAGAAGAAAGGGCAGAAGCTGGCGGTTCAGAGATGGGCAGAAAATTTACCGTTCTATACGCCCTCTACCGTTGTCACGGCTTCATTTCTGCCCCCTTCGCAAAGCAGACAGGCTTTTCTGAAGACGATCTGACCCTTTTCTGGGAAGCTCTTGTGAATATGTTTGACCATGACCGTTCAGCGGCAAGGGGTGAAATGGCCGCAAGAAAGCTCATAATATTTGAGCATGACTCAGAGCTAGGAAATGCGCCGGCACATAAATTGTTTGAACTTGTGGAAGTAAGGAAAAACACAGATGGGCCTCCAAGGTCATTTAATGATTATGAGGTCATAATACATTCAGACAAA
>JAFCEM010000013.1 GCA_017609145.1 Candidatus Aenigmatarchaeota archaeon
GAGGACGAATGCACACTGGGAGGCATACGCTGCAATGGCAATTACAGGCAGATTTGTGGTGATTACGATTCCGATGACTGTCTTGAATGGGGTGGAGACGTATACTGCAAGCATGGATGCTACAACGGCATGTGTGGCCAGTGTTCCACTGCCTCTGAATGTGGGACAAATGACTGGATTGGGGAAACACTATGCCAGTCAGGCGATGTCTGGCAGGTTTACAGGACATATAGCTGCGATTACGGCGAGTGTTCCTTCTCGGACAATAATCTGAAAAAAAAGAACTGCGGCTCGGACAGCTGCGAAGCATGGGGCTCTGATTATTGCAAAGACGGTGATGTCTACCATTCAAGGACCTGTTACGAAAGAGGCTGCGAAGACGGCGCCTGTTATGAAAACCAGTATACAGATGAACAGGTTGTGCAGGACTGCGGAGAAGGCTACTGTTCTGATGGTACCTGTATTTCTGGCTGCTCAACCAACTTGGACTGCGGAACAGACGGATGGGTGGACAGTGCTTACTGCTCAGCAGGCGACCTGTTCCAGAATTGGAGAACCTACACATGTAACAATCCCGGGACAGCGGAATCCTACTGCTCAAGCAAAGACACAACAAAGATAAAGGAGGACTGCGGCTCGGACAGCTGCGAAGCATGGGGCTCCTGGTATTGTTCAGACTCGACACAGAGAAAGAGGGCCAGGACATGCTATGAAAGAGGATGTTTAATGAATGTGTGTATCGAAGAAGTGCAAACAGAGTACCAGACAGAAACCTGCGGCGCAGGTCATGTATGCAGTGGAGGCGAATGCATAAAAGAAGAAGACGCATTAGCTTTATTCCACACACCTGATGTGCTTGATGTAGGAGACTACCATACCTATACGATAACTGGCGCAGAGCCAAACTCTGAGATAAACATATTCTACAGGCATGATTATGGTATACTGCAGAACTTTGTCATAGGTACCACTGACGGAAACGGGTATTTCTCTTCAACATATGGCCCGGTGCTTGAAGAGCATGTCGGCCATTATGATGTTTATGTAAAGGTCGGGAAAGAAACCTCGAATACGATAACGTTCGATGTTGACGGAGAGCTAACACTTACGCATACCCCCGAGAAGTTAAAGTCGGGTGATTACCATACATATACGATAACCAATGCAGAATTGAATTCAGAAATAAAGCTTTGGTATAGGTACAATTACGGGGCATGGGAACACATGACAATTGGCAAAACGGGTTTCAGCAGGACGTTCTCTTCAACATATGGTCCGGTGCTCGAAGAGCACGTAGGCCATTATGATGTTTACGCTGAGGTTGGTGGAGAGACCTCTAATATGGTTAATTTCGAAATAGAAAAAGACCACCTTACCCTTTCACACTTTCCGGATACGGTCGAAGTCGGTAATTATCATACATATACGGTGACCGGCGCAGAGCCAAACTCTGAGATAAAGCTTTGGTATAGGTACAATTACGGGGCATGGGAACACATGACAATTGGCAAAACGGACATCAGGGGAAATTTCTACGGAACATGTGGCCCTATTCTTGAAGAACACAGAGGATATTATGAAGTCTATGCAAAAGTTGCAGGAGAGACATCCAATACAATATCATTTAACACGGTCAAGGCATCGGCAAGTTCGGTGTTCATTCTTTCACACTTTCCGGATACGGTCGAAGTCGGTAATTATCATACCTATACAATAATCAATGCCCGTCCGAACACATATGTCGAGTTCTTCTACAAACATGATGATGAACCGTTGCAACACCTTTCGCTGGGTATGACAGACAGCGAAGGCAATTTTTATGTATCCTTCGGACCCATTCCCTTCGGCTATTCGGGTCATTACGAGGTCTATGCTGTTTTAAACGGCGTTTCTTCCAATAAAGTCTCTTTCGATGTTGTTTGATTTTTAAATCAGCTTTGTTTATTTGAATATATGGCAACAATAGCCTTTATCGAATACATACCAATTTTGGTGAGCATAATTTCTCTGGTCTTTGCTGCAATTCTCGTGCTCTTAATAAGAAAGAAAGAGGCAGGTACGCCCAAAATGGGCAAGCTCTCCCGCCTAATAAGGCAAGGTGCCATGAATTACCTAAATCAGCAGTATAAAGTACTGCTTATTTTCATAATTGTACTGGTTTTAATACTTGGCCTGGTCATCAACATTGAAACATCCATGACATTCCTTTTTGGTGCGGTACTCTCTGCGCTGGCGGGAAACATAGGGATGCGTGTTGCAACCCTGTCCAATACGAGAACAGCCGAAGCGTGCCGCAAGGGCATCGGCGATGGCCTTCGTGTGGCATTCCGTTCAGGTACTGTGATGAGCATGTGTGTCGTAGGGCTTGGACTGCTCGGCCTGAGTATTGCATACATGATTTTCGGCAATCCCGCAGTACTATTTGGGTTTGGGTTCGGCGCTTCCTCTATTGCTCTGTTCGCAAGAGTCGGTGGCGGAATCTATACAAAAGCGGCTGATGTGGGCGCAGACCTCGTTGGCAAGGTTGAAGCCGGCATACCAGAGGACGATCCCAGAAACCCTGCTGTGATAGCTGACAATGTAGGTGACAATGTAGGTGATGTAGCCGGGATGGGTGCAGATCTCTTTGAGTCCTATACGGACTCCATAATAGCAGCCATGGCGCTCGGTTTTGCAGGCGTTGTGATTGCTGGTGCAGCGCTCGATTCCGCAACTGCAACGATATTCCCAATGCTGCTGGCAGCTGTAGGGATATTGTCCTCAATAATAGGCACCCTTTTCGTGAGAGGCAGGAACCCGAGCCGGGCGCTCAACGCAGGGATATTTTCAAGCGCTGCCATAATGGCGATAGCATCGTTCTTCCTTGTCATATACATCTTTGGCCCAGCGCAGCTCGGCATCTATTATGCGCTTCTGTGCGGGTTGGTTGCAGGCATTGTCATAGGACTTGTTACTGAATTCTACACATCATCAAAATACGGGCCAACGAGATCGATATCCCGGGCATCGGAAACCGGTGCAGCCACGAACATAATAACAGGGCTTGCTGTTGGCATGGAAAGCACTATGGTACCGGTAATCAGCATATCCGCTGCCATATTCCTTTCGTTTTGGTTCGCGGGGCTTTATGGCATAGCCATAGCCGCAGTCGGCATGCTATCAACACTAGGCATAACTCTTGCGGCAGACACGTACGGTCCGGTCGCTGACAATGCAGCAGGTATAGCAGAGATGGCGAACATGGGAAAGGAGATACGTTCCCGCGCAGAGCATCTTGATGCAGTCGGCAATACCACAGCAGCCATAGGCAAGGGCTTTGCAATCGGCTCCGCCGCACTGACAGCACTGGCACTGTTTTCCGTTTATACCCAGAGCGTCAATATAACCGTGATAAGCATAATGAATCCTCTCGTTATTATCGGGCTCTTCATAGGGGGATTGTTGCCGTTCCTGTTCTCATCATTCACCATGAGAGCTGTCGGAAAGACTGCATACATGATGGTCAATGAGGTACGCAGGCAGTTCAGGGACAGTGACATAATGAAGGGCAGGAAAGAACCCGACTACATGAAGTGTATTGACATAAGCACCACTGCAGCGCTGAAGCAGATGATATTACCCGGGCTCATGGCAGTGATTGCACCGATAGCAGTTGGTTTGCTCTTGGGCCCCCAGGCACTCGGCGGCATGCTCGCCGGCGCCATTGTGACAGGATTCCTTCTGGCTCTCATGATGGCAAACGCGGGCGGCGCGTGGGACAATGCAAAGAAGTACATAGAAGAAGGCAATCTCGGCGGCAAGGGCTCGGATGCTCACAAAGCGGCTGTCGTGGGTGACACTGTCGGGGACCCGGCCAAGGATACCAGCGGACCCTCGCTCAACATACTCATCAAACTAATGTCCATAGTGGCGCTGGTTTTTGCGGTGTTGCTTATCTGAATCAGAAATTGATTCATATTTTAATCTGAAGAACAAAAATAAAATATGCCAAAGGACTGGGCCCGTGCAAGGGGCAACAGGCTGCTTGCAGCGAAGGAGCTTGAGAAGATTATCCGGGGCTATGATTATTCGGATACCCACCACGCAGAGCTGACCAACAGCCATTTCTGCAAGATATTCCTGGACAAGCTGAGAGTGTCCAACAATATATTGTTCAACATCATAAACACGTGCTATGAGATGCATATCGAGGGCGACTTCAAGCGGCTCAAAAAAATCAGGGACGAGCTGGACATTTTTGTTGACGAGGTAAAGGTTATATACATCGAATGGAACGATTATCTATCAGCCAGATGGCTCGAGAAACTGATATCACATGACCTGAATCTAATCAGGAATTCGGAGATGTTGGCGAAAAATCTGGAATCAGTATTCAAAAAAATCATGGACCAGAAGAAAAGAGACAAAAAATTCTGGAAGAAAATAGACAATTCGCTTTCTTCAATAGAGGAGCAGCTTGACGGGATTGTAAGAATGTTCAGGGAAAGAGAGGCTCTCTGCAGCCTGAAATCACTGAGCTTCAAAAAAGCCTACAAACTGAAAAGGAAGGAAATAAACGAAGACATCTGATTTTACATTTATGATTTTATAACTGTATTTAAGCCAGTTCATACAATTATTTATAAAGAGTAATTCACAATTAGTGTGGAGGCAAAAATGGCAAAAAAGAAGGCTAGCAAGAAGAAAAAGAGATAACTCTGATATTTCATATTTATCCATTGAACGATATTTATTTTTTCTTTTTGATAAATTCTAATCCTCAATCTCTCCCCAACCAACGAGCCGCCATCTTCCGGCAATGCGCCGGGAAATCGCGAGCCTGTCCCCCTTCTCTACACAAAGAGGAAGCTTCAGGCCGGCGCTCAGTTTTGAAGATGTAGCAGAGGTTACCGTGCCTATGGTTCTCATTGTTCCCGCTGTTATCATGAGAATGTCATTCGTTTTAATGGGTTCCATCTTTACCTCACCTTTCATTCCAACAACCCTTTCCATGAAATTGACATTGAGTGTGATGTTGCTTTTCATATCCGGAAGTTTTCCGGGTATGCCCAGAATATTTCCGGACAGTGAATCAGATTTAGCCAGATAAGGGTCGAGTTCTGTTGATACTCCCAAAAGACCGCCCGGCTCTGCGTGTTTCACGTTTCTCATAGCTTTTTGCAGGCCTGTTACGACTGTTCTGACCGGCTTATATTCACCTGCTTTGGTGCTGATTCCCGGCCTTATCTCCACAACATCGCCAACCTTGAGTTTTCCCTGTATAAGGGAGCCGCCAACAACGCCGCCGTTCAGCTTGTTTATTTCAGTGCCCGGCTTATTGACATCAAAAGAGCGCGCGATGAACATCTTTGGTGGTTTGCTCAGGTCCCTCTTCGGTGTAGGTATGTGCTTTTCTATGGCGTCTATGAGCGCGTCTATATTGATGGACTGTTGTGCCGAAACCGGTATGATTGGAGCCTTTTCTGCAAACGTTCCCTTCACGAATTCCTTTATCTGCCTGTAGTTTTCCAGTGCTTCCTTTTCAGTCACGAGGTCAATCTTGTTCTGGGCTATGACAATGTTCCTGATGCCTACTATGTCCATGGTAGTCAGGTGTTCCCTTGTCTGCGGCTGTGGGCATTTTTCATTTGCGGCTATTATAAGCAGGGCCCCATCCATGAGTGCAGCACCCGAAAGGACGGTTGCCATAAGCGTTTCGTGCCCGGGCGCATCAACGAATGAAACAGTCCTGAGAGGCTTGCATTTGTTGAAACATTTTATGCACTTCTCATTTATGCCATAGCACTGTGGTCCTCTGCATTTGGAACACTTATAGAAAGTGGCATCAGCGTAACCGAGCCTTATGGTTATCCCTCTCTTGATTTCCTCCGAGTGTGTATCGGTCCACCTGCCAGTAAGGGCCTGTGTAAGGCTGGTCTTACCATGGTCTACATGGCCTATAAGCCCTATGTTAACCTCCGGAATACATCCAAGAGTTCCGGACTTCTCTTCCTTCACCTTCTTTTTTTTATCGACTTTGATCACCTGTTATCAATTGGTATATAAGAGATATAAAACCTCACAACCCCTGCTTTATTCCGCTGATAAGTTCATCCATGTCTATTTTTTTCTCAAACAATTGCCTGATTCTTGCTTCATCTATTGCCACATGGATTCCAGTTGTTCTGGTAGTAACGTATCTGGATATTTGCTGTGTTATTCCTGATTTCACCTGGTTATTCTCCATGGCCCTCGCAGCGAGCTTTCTTATGAACTGTTTGTTCATGCCCAGAAGCTCATTTGCGATGTATTCCCTGTTTTCTATGACTGTCAGTTTTGATATGTAGGCAACCCTTTGCAGGTTGTCGCTGTCGCTGATATTCCTCTGAACCACTTTGTTGATGCTGTCCGTCTGTAGTGCGATATTCTCCGGGATGTCCATGACCTGTCTGTAAAAGTCCTCATTATCATCATGCGAAAATCTGGCAGTATTCTGCAAGCCACCATTCGCATGTTTATATGCAGCGATTTTGTTTGTTATTTTCGCACTATCCACACTAAGAACCCCTGCCGAAACAGTGGTTACAGTCAGGACTAAGAAAATCCCAACAACCGTTGCAAATATCTTACAGTCCATTGAACCACTCCGTGAATTTTACATAATGGGACGCGAATGTCCTGTCAACCTCGATGATTTTCTTCCTTTCAAGGTTCTTGAGGGTTGCCGCAAGACTCGATTTCGATATCCCGGTTTTCCTTTCAAGATGGCTTCTCTTCATGCCACCTTGGCTTTCGAGCATGGTAGTGATTATATTCTTCTCGTTCATTGATAGCGTTCTTATCACACTGTCCCTTTTATTTATCGTAATTCTCCTTTTACTGTACTTGTGTGTGAAATACACCGCAAGGATCGATGCCAGTGCTATGCCAGTCAATATATAGATGAACTCTGTCCCATAGCTGAGTTGTATCCCGGGTGGGAAATAGTATTCGGCGTACACTTCATCAATACCGCCATTCCAGTGAAGTTTTATTATCTTGCCTGATTCTATCATGGCGTTCGGTTCGGTTTCGGTTACGATCGTATGCGGAGGCATCGCAACCGTGACAGCCTTTTCACCCCTGGCAAGCTCAATGGTAAAACTCCATAAACTTTCATTCTTGTTCGTAAGCATGGATGTCTGGTAAATGATTACAGCTTTTTCAGTGCTGCCTATTGAAACCTCAAGCGTTCTGCCTTCGAGGATGTAAAGGGCTCCGGTTACGTCAACTACTTCAACATCCCCCTGTACGGGGATTTCATAGAGACCGCTACTGTTGATTGTTATCACAATGAGCGCATTGCCGTTCTCCTCTACTATTACATAGTATTCCATGGCCGGAGTAGCCGCGCTCTGGGCACTTGCGCCAGTGATGAGTATTGCAAGCATCAATAAACCTGACAGCATCGCTACTTTCATGCATGAAAGTAGTTCATATTAATTTAAAAACATTCGTCATAACTTTCCCAAATAAAGGAAAAAAGGGAGGCATCAGCCCCCCTGTGTCGAGTCAGAACCAAGGCCCAGTGGTGCTGGGCACGGTTTCACACGCTGGGGAAAGAGTACGAACCTTCCATAGGATATTTCCTCGCCGAACAGGTTCTCTGCTTCCCATGTTCCTGCCAATGGGTTATTGTTGTATGCTCCCTGGAAGAATTCACTGTCATAGAAACCAGCAAATACACCGTTATGGTATATTCCCCATACCTTTTTACCGAGGTTGTCCTCTCCGGTGAAGTAGCCGTTGCCGAGCTTGCCCCACATTATGTGTTCTCCATTATTTGTCCAGAGCAGGAACCTTCTGACTTTTATGTTGTCCAGTTCTCCTATACTCTCTTCTGTTATTTCATACGATTCTGGTATACTCTCTTCTTTTATTCCGGTTTCTGTTGCGTCGCCCAGTTCGTACAAAACATGTGTATGTACCGTTCGAGCCCTTATATTATTTGCCAGTTCATTGGAGTCGCACTGGTTATCTGCTGCTATTGATAATCCCTCAGGACCGTATTGGTTGACCGTTGCTGAAGCCACTGATATGACACCTGAGACTATTAATAGTCCCAACACTATTGGAACAAGATACTTGTTCTCCATTCATTTCACCTCCTTGACCATTCTCAGAAATGAACAGAATATAAAGTCTGCAGTGAACAAGAGTGAACAAGACATTTTGGGGCGAATCTTTAATAAATACATTATCATCTATTACTATTCAATGGGCCCGTAGCTCAGCCACCTGAGCCTTTTTGCAGGAGGCCAAGGCCTTCCCCAAAAGGCTAAGGCTCACCCAAAAACACGAAAAGCTCGGGCTGAAATGGTTAGAGCACGAGGCTCTTAACCTCGGTGTCGCCGGTTCAAAACCTGAGCCTTTCGAAAACATCTCCCTACGCAAGCAGGGATTCCTCGTTTGCATGAGGGATGTTCTAAGAAAGGCTAAGGCTCACCCAAAGAACATGCAAATTAACGGTTCAATCCGTTAATATGGTAATTCAGGGTGAGTAAAATCTAAGGAGAGAATCCGGCCGGGCCCATTATTTGGCAGCGACATCTATACCAAAGACTTTCCTGTAAAGCTTCCAGGTTCTTATGAACTCGGCATGGGGCCAAGCAAGCGGCGCTATTGCATAGGCAATACCTTTTTTAAACATAGGATGCTTTTCTACGTTCTTTATCATTACTATTCTGTCCTTCCTTAACAGACCAGATTCCTTGAAATCAGTAACATACTCCCTGAATTCTTTCACAGTTGCTATGTGTTCAGGTAGCATGTTTTCGTGTGCAACATCCAAGACCCATTTCAGGTGATGTTCCGCCTTTTCCCTGTTACCTGTTTTGATGTAATATTTGCACATGAGCAGAGTGAAGTGTGGCCATGGCCCCCATCCACCATTGTTCCTGCCGCTGTGCTTCGGGTACCTGCAGATCCCACCTAGATCTTTGTTCCACAAGGTCTTCTCTATCCTTTCCACCGTGGATTTCATCTTTTCATTATCATCCGGGATTATGTCAAACTCCGAGAGTGCCAGGGCACTGGCATCGGGGTTCGTTTCGACAGAACTCGACTCCTTTATTCTTATTGTCTTTATGAACGAGTTGAGCCTTGAATTCCACATGTAATTGACTATGCCGCTCTTTATTCTGTTTGCAAGTATGTTGTAGTGTGAGTCTATCTTGAGCAGTTGCGCAATTTTGTGTATCTCCCTCAAAGCCGCGCAGCAGGTGCAGTTTGCCCAGATTTCCAGGCCCCTTTCCATCGGCGGGAATTCGTGAATAGAATTCGGCGTGAACACGAGGTCTTTCTCATTGTAAATGTTTTCTTTTATGTAATCAGCTGCGGCGATTATCTTTTTCCAGTTCTTCTCTGCAAATTCCAGCTCCTTTGTTTTCTTTACATATTCTGCAAGCGTAAAGAGTATCAGACCGCTTCCATCTATCTGAACCGGCTTGTATGACGCGTCATTCCCATCTACATCATACCTCTGCGGGAACGCGCCTGTCTTAAGCTGCTGATTGAACACGAACTCCAGACCCATTTTCGCTTCATTCATCATGCCGGCATCGAGAAATGCAAGCACGCAGAATGCATGGTCCCTTGGATAAATATAAGGATACCTCTCACCTTTCGGGGTTGCAAGACAACCACCGTTATCCAACTGCACTGATTTGAGTACTTTTATCGAACTTTGGTATATTTCTTCAGCTTTTTTGATATCGATTTTAGAAGTCATAGCACATCATCTTATCTGTTGGTTTATTACTTTGTTCCAGCCCACGGGACCGACCCCCTGTGCGTAACCAAACTTATTTGAAGCATAGCTCTTGTCGTGCCTCTGGACAAGGTATGGCATGTCAACCACCTCAAGCATGGCAAAATCATTCTGGGAATCACCTAGGCCGATGCTGGTTATCTCTCCGCACACCTTTTTGTACATATTTATAAGCAGCTTCACGGCCTTGCCCTTATCACTTGTTGAAACATGGCTGAAGAGGCCGCCCCTGACATATTTCAGGCCATTCTGCCTTATTATGCTGATAATTTCTTTCCTGTCACTTTCAATCAGAACCTTAAACGGTATGTCATATCTCCTTTTCTTTGCCAGCCTTGAAAGGTGAATTGGCAGCCCGGTTACCTTTGACAGTTCTTTTGCGCTCATTTCATCAAAGGTAAGAATCCTGCTCTTTTTCTTGATTGCTGCGACAGTTTTCCCTATCTTGTCATGGTTTGAGCCAATTTTTATGACATGATAATTTTTATACGTATTATCATAATGGAACTTGAACCCAAAGTAACCCTTTGGTATGAATACGGCTCCCCCGTTCTCAACTATAAACGGTTCCGTATTCTTTAATTTTTTCCTGTAATACTCAATCTCTTCACACGTCTTGCTGCTGCAGATTATTAGAGGAATCTTTTCTTTTCTTATCTTCTCCAGACTAGGCAGGGCATCCTTATACGAATAGTCCTCATCGAGAAGGGTCATATCAAGGTCCGTGAAGATGATCTTCGTGACGTGGGGATTCATGAGTTATTATTTTGTCCCGCAAGCTTATATTTGCTTCGCAGGGTTCATTTAAATTTATCGTTTAATATTATATCATGGTGGACAAAATAATGCCAAACCTCAAGCGCGTGCTCTGGTATGTGCTTGCCGGCACCAAAGGGGGGATTACGAGAATAAAGATACTAAACTTATTAAAAGATAGACCTTATAATAGTAATCAGCTGAGTGCTGCAATGGGCATGGACTATAAGACCATTCAGCACCATCTCAGGGTGCTCGAAGAGAACAGGCTTATAATGACAGAGGAAAGGAAGTACGGGAAGATGTTCTTCCTCTCGCCGCTGTTTGAGCAATCAATTGACATATTCGAGGAGATAGTACAAAAGATGAAGGTGGTTTAATGGCGTTTTTGATATGGGATACGGCGACACTTGCCCTTATAGTGGTAAATGTAATCCTTACATTGTTACTGGTTTTCGTGTACACTAAGAACTACAAACAGATTAAGTCCAAGATGACGTTTGGGTTGCTTTTCTTTGCGCTGGCATTCCTAGTCGAGAACATCATAGATTTTTACTTCTATAATCTGATGATTGCGCAGAGCGCCTTTGATTTCACGACAATACACTTCACTGTCAATCTGATAGAGATGATAGGGCTCCTGGTCCTTTCATATGTCACGTGGAAATAACCCACCAGAGGGGCTTCAATTCTGTAGAGATTTGGGAAAGACCTGAAACAAAGTTTGGGAAAGGCATTTATAAGGCGTTTGGGAAGTAGTTTCAGATAACTATGAAATGCATCGCCTGTGGCAACCATGAAGACCTGTACTACTGCAAGCTGAAAGACATGCGGGTTGGTCTTTGCGGTATCCACCTGCCAAACAAAAAGGTCTTTGACTTTGTTCATCCCGTGTGACTTTCTTCAGATTCCCAACTTCCCTCCGAATAGGGGGTCGAAAGGCCCCCCTTTTCTTTTTATTCAAGATTTTCGATATCTTTCCAGTCACTTCTTATATTGTTAATCAGATATTCTACTACACTACGATAACTATCTAAAGAACCACCCTCTTTTGGCACTGGTATGATTATGCCCGGCATTTTTAATTTTAAATATTGTACATTATCTTGCTCAACCATCTGTCTCGCCTGTCAGCTCCCCTATCCAAAGGGGGATAAGAAATATAAATGTGTTATCCAATTTAAATGTGATGGCGGCCAAAGTGGGAGTGTACACCCGTTCCCATACAACTTTTTGCGGTGTTTAAACCGTGAAAGGGTGGGGGAATTCGAACACGGAAGTTAAGACTCCCTATGGTCTGGGTGTAAGCGTCTTCGGGTGTCAAGCCCAGATCGCTGCCTTTTAACCTATTTATATAATAAATTCATCATATAGACATGCTCCGGTAGTGTAGTGGCTTAGCATACGGCCCTGTCACGGCCGTGACGCGGGTTCAAAACCTGAGCCTTTCGAAAACATCCCCCTGCGCAAGCAGGGATTCCTCGTTTGCATGAGGGATGTTCTAAGAAAGGCTAAGGCTCACCCAAAGAACATGCAAATTAACGGATAATACCGTTAACTGTGAACTCAGGAGAAAATCCCGCCCGGGGCGCTCATGGGCCCATAGCTCAGAACCCTTTTCGGGTCATTCCATACAAAAAGCGTTCACGGAAAAACGAAATGGGTGAGGAACCTGGTAGAGCACCGGGCTTTTAACTATGTTAAAAGCATTGAGGTCTTGAATGACCAGATGATAAAACAGGAAGCTACCCGGGTGTCCTGGGAAGTGGTTTGTGAAAACACATCACTCAGGAATTCGAATCCCAGTGGGCCCATTCTTCCCAAAAGGGAAACCTATTTAAATCTTAGTGACAAGATAAAAAGAACATAATTTAAGTGGGAACTTTTGTGGGGCTTATATGAGGAACACAAACATAACAAGGCTTGATTCAAAGGGTAGAATTCTTATTCCTGCCCATATAAGGAAACGGATAGGTGCCGGCGAGGGCACGGAGATGGTGATAGTTCCTGACAATGAAAACCGCCACGCAAAGATACTTCCGCTTGTCAACGGGAAAACAGCGGAATTCAGGCTTTTAATAAACGATGCGCCGGGCTCGCTTGCGAGGATAGCCAACATATTCGTTGACTACAACATTGACATAATAATGAGCCAGAGCAGGTGTGTCATGAAAGGAAAGCTCGCTGAGTGGGACATAATAGCCGATGTTTCGGAGTGTAACGGCAACATAAACCAGCTGAAAAACGCGCTGATGTCCTCGGACCTCGTGAGGAGCATAGATCTGGTGAAAAAATGATAGATGCTTTTTACAGAAAACTCAAAGAAGTTGGGAAAAAGACAGGTATTGCCAAAGGAGACAATTTTGTTGTAGCAATGCTTTACCAGCAGGATCCCAATACAAGACTGTTTTATGACGACGGTAGAGTTGTAACTGGCTGGGAAGCTACCAGACACAGAGATGGAGCTTCTATAAAAGATTCGGAGATATCCCAACCAGAGAGGATGTTTTTTGATTATCCACCAAATGAAAATGAATACATAAAAGTAATACGGCCTCAGCGATTTGGAATGGACGTAAGAAATGGAAATTTAACTATTCTGGTTGGTGCGGGATTTGATTTGGAAGTTCATGACTTTCTAATAAACGGTGACAAGAGACACCTTGGGAGATCAGGAATACCCCTGAATGGCCACTTAAGCGAACCTGACAAAAGGAATGAGATAATGGTTGAGACCTTAGAGAGATTTGGTTACCCATTTGCTGTTCCAATAGGAATGAAACAGGTTGCATATCCCATCATAGCAGGAAGGTCAACCGATATTTTTAAAATAAATGATTTGACAGAAGAGCATGTAGTTGAGTCTGTGAATGCTGCTTGTGGATTGTATCTAAGAGAAAAGGACATACCCTCAAAATTCGTGTTGGCCCCCAGTGGTTCTGATGATGCTACGTTTTTAGGTCACGCGGATTCTGCAGCAGACGTTTTCGAGACAGGACGCAGTCTGATAAAACATATAAAAGATGTAAGACTGGTCTTTGAGAACGACGAGCCCGCTGTTGTTATGTATTCAACATCATTCTTTTTGGTCCATAAGGACGCATACATGGGTGATAAGGACTTTTATTATGATTATGGACAGTGGATAAAAGAAGGTGTTGAAACACTTAAAAATTCAGAAGATCCTTTAGTAAAGGATTTGTTTAAAGATCATTTTGACGGTTTCCCGGAAAGATTTAAGGAAAAAGAAAAGGAGTTAGGACTTTACGAAGCATGAAATTCCGGATTAAACAATTTAAACCGGCGATACGAATAAAATAGTATTGGACTTAATGTCCGGGGATATTCGTCATACTCATCTGTCAGAGGGTGATTGAATCGGTTGATATATTGACACACAGGATGGTGCCGGGGCACGAGGTTATCTCGGGCGAGGAGAAGAAAAGAACACTAGAGGGGCTCAATGCGGAAAAGGAACAACTGCCCAAGATTCTGGTTTCTGATGCCGTAGTCAAAAAAATCAATGCCAAGCCCGGTGATATCATACGCATAACAAGGGATTCAGTTACAGCAGGGAAGTCAGTATACTATAGGATAGTATCGAAATAGTATCAACCCCTTTGCATCTGATATGATCAGGAGAGTTGATATGCCGTTTGGAGAACTGATTAAGGCATTCGAAGAAGAAAGAGGTTGGGTCAATTTTCAGATTGAAGCTTTTAATAGTTTTATAGAGTTCGGTATACAAAACATCATAGACGAGATTGGCACCGTAAACCTTACACCTGAAGAAGGGAGCTTTTCCCTGAAATTCGGAAAGGTTTTTGTTGGAAAACCAATAGGAAAGGAGGCTGATGGCTCGACCAGAGTGATATATCCTAATGAGGCCAGGATAAGAAATCTCACATATTCTGCTCCTTTGTGGGTGACCATAACCCCGGTAACGAACGGCATACAGGAAAAGCCGGAAAAGGTGCATATCGGAAACCTGCCGATTATGGTGGGCTCAAAGGTGTGCTCAACATTCGGGCTTTCCCACTCCGAACTCATCACAGCCGGTGAGGATCCGGGTGATGTTGGTGGCTACTTCATAATCAACGGGACTGAACGAGTTTTGGTCATGATGGAGGAAATAGCCTCCAACAATCCGATATTCGAGAGATCAGGTGATGAGATTTCTGTTCGGATAAACTCGGAAAAATCGGGCTTCAAGCAGAGACATATCATAGAAAGGAAACCTGATGGCGAGATAACCATATCCTTTGCCAACATAAAGAGGCTTCCGATAATACTTCTTCTGAAAGCTCTGGGCCTTGAGACTGATATGGATATCTGCAATAAGATCTCCGATGACCCCAGGATACTCAATGAACTTTACATAAACCTGTACCATGCCGACGTTACTACAGTCCATGAGGCCATAATAGCAATAGGAAAAAAGCTCAGGGTGACCGAAGATTACAGAGAAGAAAGGGTCAATCAGATACTCGACAGGTACCTTCTCCCGCATATGGGGCAGGATACAAGCAACAGGATAGAAAAGGCAAACACAATAGCGAAAATAATACGGAAAACCATAGCCCTTGCACTCGGCATGATACCGGAGAACGATATAGACCATTACAGCAACAAGCGGCTTCTCATGTCAGGCGAGTTGCTTGGTCAGCTGTTCAGGTCCATACTACTCGGAAAATGGGGATTGCTTGCGAAGATGAGTTACAATTACCAGAAACTTACCAAAAGAGGCAAAGTCCCCTCAATACAGGGTATAATAGAGGCCAATGCAGTGACCAAGCAAATACTATCGTCTCTCGCGACCGGAAATTGGATAGGCGGGAGAACGGGCGTTTCTCAGAGGCTTGACAGGAGCTCGCACATAAAGATGATTTCCCATCTAAGGTCGATAATTTCCCCGCTTACACCGACCCAGGAGCATTTCAAGGCAAGGCAGATACATCCTACTGAGTTCGGCAGGCTCTGCCCCGCGGAAACACCGGAGGGTTCATCAATAGGACTGAGAAAGCATCTTGCCCTTATGGCCGAAATAACCACCGAGCTCGACATCAAGGAAAATGAGAGCATAGAAAAGATAATAAGGGACGCTGATTCGTGAGGTGAATGATATGAGCGCTAAAAAAGTCACCAAAAAGGCCGTTAAAAAAGCGCCA
>JAFCEM010000068.1 GCA_017609145.1 Candidatus Aenigmatarchaeota archaeon
ATCTTCCGGGCTGCAAACGCTTGTGAAAAGCGTTTTGGCAGCCCTTTCTGTGTTGGCGTCTCTTGTTCTCTGCGAAAGCAGGCAGGAAACCAGCACACGAAACGGTTCGGAATCCCTGAATCCGGATTCGTAGTTGTTCTCAAGAAATTTCAGAACAATCCCGGCCTTTTCTTCGGGGCTCATATGTGGATTATTAAAATTTTAAGGTAATATAGATGAAATGGTGATTAAATGAGAATTATAGTCTGCGGCAGCGCACATTTTGGGGATGAAATGAGAAGAGTAAAGGAACATCTGGTTGAAATGGGCCATGAGGTCGTTCTGCCACTAGCAGTGGAAAAATTTGACCTGAAAAGTTATGATGATGCGCAAAAACTGAAGGGAAAAAAAGATTACATCACTCACATTAAGCCGATGCTCACGAAGGTACATTTTGATGAAATAAAGAACAGTGATGCCATATTCGTTGTGAACACGGAAAAGAACGGGATAAAGAATTATATCGGCGGCGCGACTTTCGCCGAGATAATGGTCGCTTTCTGTTATGGCAAAAAGATATTTTTCCTGAACCCTTTGCCTGATGATGAAAAACTAAAGCCATACACCGACGAGCTGGCTTCTGTAGGACCGGTTGTGATAAATGGAGACTTTGGAATGGTTAGGTGATTTCATGAAAACAACAGAGTTTGAGAGAACGTTCTTGCTGAAACACATACCGTATGGTTTGGAAAAATGTAGGAAAGAGGAAATCAAGGATATTTATGTACCTAAGACAGCTGAACACCCTATCTTGAGGTTAAGAAAGTCCGGAAACGGTTTCGAGATAACAAAGAAATCTCCTGTGAAGGATGACCCTTCAGAGCAAGATGAGCATACCATACAATTAACTGAAGAAGAATTTAATGTATTGACCAGTATTGAAGGTAAACATCTGATAAAAACACGGTATCATTTTGATTATAAAGGAAAGATATGCCATATTGATTTTTTTCACGGTTCTCTGGAAGGTCTTGTTATAGTTGATTTTGAGTTTGAAGACAGCGAAGAGAAGGAAAGGTTTCAGAAACCCGACTTTTGCCTTGTTGATGTCACAAGCGAAGTTTTCATAGCAGGTGGCATGCTCTGCGGAAAGAGCTACGAAGACATAAGACAGAAACTCGAAACGCTTGGATACACTAAGCTTCAAAAATAAAACAATTCTAACACTGCTATTCCTCAACCCTGGGTGCGAGAACGAATCGCAGTGACATCTTGTCCATTATCTGGAAGCTTATCCTCATGGGATAATCAGTGCCGAACTCAAGAGACATCTGTTTTGAAAGCTTTCCTGTTTTTATCATGTTTTTCAGGTATTCCAGCGGATATCTCGCCTTTATCTTGCCTGCATTTTTCATGGACAACAATCCTTTGTCTTTCTCGTTTATGGCAAGCTCCATTGATGATGTATCACCTTTCGAGTACATCTTGAAAGTATTGTCACCAGCTTCAAGAATGACGGAATCTCCTATGACATCAGCATCCGCTATGCCCTCCTCGAAAACACCGGATTCAAGCTCAATCTTGCTGTTGAAATTCAACTGGTCTATCGGCGGTTTTTCGGTTTTGATATCAATAACAGGGATTTCAAAAACCCTTACACCATTGCCTTTTATCGTAACCTTAAGTCGGTTGCTTTTATCATCCGATTCGAGTGTTATGGTATCAGTGCTCTTGACCCTTTTCAGTACAGCGACCAGGTTTGCGAGATTAAGGCCGAGAGAGGCTTCTGACTCAACCTTGAAATTATCAAACGCCGTTGAGAGAAGCCTGAAGTCAACCACTGCAACCATTGCCCTGTCTGGTGTGAGAAGAGTGAGACCGTTCTGGTCAATCTTGAATACACCTTCATCAATTACTTCGGCGATGATAGGCATTGTGTTTTTAAGCAAATCAACATCCGAAAGCTCTAATTTGAACATAAGACCACTTAGTTTATTTTAACGCTAAACTTTAAATTTGAACAGCTTGTTTACCTTTTCATATAGTTTCATATCAAGGCCTTTCATGTTCTGCAATACTTCTCCCTGAAGCTCCTTCCCATCAGCTGTTGTAATGACTCTTCCAAAAACCCTTACGAGCTGTCCGGGATCTGCGTTTACGGCTTCGTCAAACGTGCTGGTTATCTTCCCGGTTCCGTCATCGAGAACAAGCGTGTTTTCTCTTTTATCCACAACAGTCCCGAGAACTCTTACCCTTATATCCTCATCTTTTATTTCAGAAACCTTCCTTTCTATCGAAGGAAGCATCCTCTGATTCAGTATATTCTGTGTCTCGGGCATATAGAGATTTGGAGCCAATTTTTAAAAAGAGATTTGTCCAAAACATTAAAAAAAGTAAAACGATAATATTTATAATGCAAAAAATGCTGGACATTAAAAAAATTATTCCTATTATCCTATTATTCTTGGTTTTTGCCGCACCTGCTTTGGCCCAAAACCCGAGCTTTGAAATAAGCAACGAATCAGAACCTTATGTGGGTAATCCACAGATATCACCCGATTGTATATCACCAAATGATATAATTACAATAACGGTCAATATAACAGACCCTTCGGGTATCAATTCTGCTTTTGCACACGTTTTAGACTCTAATAAAGCAGTGATTGCTACAATAAGTCTTCATGATGACGGCCAGCACAATGACGGACTTGCCGGGGACAATATCTATGGAAACTCCTGGAACCCCGGGGAGTTGCCTGTGGGTCATTATCATCTGACAATAATCGCAACCGATACCCTGGACAATACCAGAATTCATGATAATGATGTAGATGGATTTATCGTGACAGATGACCAGTCAGGAGGATTAACACTTTCACATTTTCCGGGAACAGTTGAAATCGGAAATTACCATACATATATAGTAACCGGTGCAGAACCAGACTCGGACATAGAACTCTGGTACAGGTACAACAACGGCCCATGGGAACCATGCAAAGATCCCGGGCCTGTTATAGGTACGACAGATGAGAACGGTCATTTCTCCAAGGTCTATGGCCCTGTTCCGTCAGGAACCGAAGGCCATTATGAAATTTATGTTATGATAGGCGGTGAACAGTCAA
>JAFCEM010000069.1 GCA_017609145.1 Candidatus Aenigmatarchaeota archaeon
TGTGCGAGACCCCTGGCACAAGCGGGCCGAAGTGGTCCCTGTGTATGAGTTTTGAGCCCGAGAGTGTCATTGAGCCGAATGTCCTGCCGTGGAATGCCCCGAGGAATGATATCATCCTGAAGCCCCTTTTGTACCACCTCGCCAGCTTGAAAGCGCACTCGACAGACTCTGTGCCCGAGTTGGTGAAGAATATCCTCTTGCCGAATTTTCCAGGCGTGATTTCACAGAGCTTCTCCGCCAGCGAGACAAGGGGCTCGTTGTAGAAGTCCGTGCCCGCATTGTGCATTAGCCTGTCGGCCTGGTCCCTGACAGCCTTTATGAGCTCCGGGTTTGTATGGCCTACGTTTGTAACGGCAATGCCCGACGTGAAGTCAAGGTATTTCCTGCCGTCGATATCCCAGATGTACGGGCCCTGGCCCCTGTCAATGACAAGCGGATAGCCCCGTGTATAAGAAGGAGAGATAACCCTTTTGTCGCGCTTGATTATACTCTGCGACTTCTTCCCCAGCTTCATGTTATAATATTGTTTCTGGGACAAATAAATAAATCAATACTGTTTCATATGTTAACCAGAAAGACTTTCTGCAATGTTGCCTATAATGGGCAGTTTGAATTTATCTCCGCTATAGGCTTTCAGCACCAAAAAAAACCATAACACAAACACGGCTACACCAAAAATCGACAAGACCGTTAACATTATCACTGACATCTGTCCAATCCAGATCCCATATGGAAATGATATGGCAAACAGGGCAAAAAGTATTGCTGCGATTATACCAACTGTTATATTGAAAAATATACTCTGGGCTGCATGAAATCTTACCAGCCTGTCCTTTTTCTCGGCAACCAGGAAAACAAGTATTCCTCCGATTATTCCGAATATGTATGCTATTGCCGCCAGGCCATTATTTTTAACCATATTATGTTTTGATTGCATGAATTTATAAATAAACCTAGCCTGATGAATGATGGGGCTACTGGGGTTTTCATTACCCACAAAGACAAGCACAGCTTGAGTCTGTAGCTCCCTTCTTTGGGGTGAACCTTAGACCTTTCTTCGAACCCCCCAACACAAGTTGGGTTATCCCCGCTTGCGCGGTGGGAAGTTCCGAAAGGGATCAGGAATCGAACCCAGGTCTGAAGCATTATGTGGCTTTCTTTGCCTGTTGCACAGAAAGACCGCCCCATGCTCCAATGCTCCCACTACACCATAGCCCCACAAATATTATAATAAACAAATAATTAAAGTATATGAAGCGGAAAATGCGGAAAATACTGGCGGTTTCCGGCATTCTTGGTCCTCTCATATATGTCACTGTTATCTTTGTGCTCGGTTTTCTCACACCAGGGTATGACAATATAACACAGTATATGAGTGAGCTCGGTGCTGTGGGGGCACCTTACGCGGTTTTCATGAATACGTTCGGTTTCATGCTCGTTGGCCTGTTGCTTATCCTGTTCACGATTGGTTTCCATGACGGCATCAAAAAGACTGCAAAAATCGACGCAATTGGCCCTGCGCTCATGCTGGTTTCAGGTATTTCGCTCTTTTTGCTGGGCATTTTCACATGCGATACAGGATGCGCGAACTTTTCAATCATGGGAAACATACATTCATATTTTGCAAGGCTGTCTGCTGCCTCGATGATACTGGCCACCATCCTGATTGCCCCGCGCATTAAGAGGGATAATCACTGGAGCAGGTACTGGAAATTTTCAGTGCTGACTGGCGTGGTATCTCTGCTGTTTTCTGCTCTTTTCATATTCACGGTCTTCAGTGCATGGGCAGGGTTCGTGCAGAGGATAACAGTTCTTATGCCGCTCATGTGGGTGGAAGTCATGGCAGCGAGGCTTTTCCAGTCTCCGTAAGCATGTAACCACCCAACAGTAACATTTATAAACCCCTTATTCAAGAATATTTCATGGAAGGCAAAAAAATCGCTATAAGCAACGAAACGCTGAAGAAGGCAAGGAAGATCAAAGGCAAGCTTAGCTATGACAGGCACTATGCAAAGCTTCTGGATTTTTACATGAAAGAGAAGGGCACTACTGTCCCGAAACTGAAGAAAAAGGCCAAGCCCGTTAGGAAAATAAAACATGTAAAGGAGAAAACGGTCAGTCAGCATGAAATGAAGGAAGCCCTTGCGGATGTTCTTGATTCACTGAGGTACCTTGAAGGCAGGATTGATGCTGTTTCAAAAAGGCAGTACATGCAAAAGTTCCAGAGAACACAGAGGTCACCGGCCGTTTACAATGCTATTCCTATACCCGCACCAAAGATGAAGAGAAACCTCTTCACAAAGCTGGTCGACAGGAAACTGCTCACTAACTGAATCATTGAAATTGATTGGAGATATCATTTCTTTTTTATCCTTCTCTTCAATTGCATTTTTCAGACTCTTTCCAAACCCTTTTACAGCCCCCCCAGCCTACTTTCAGGCCTGTTCCAACAACTTCACCAGTCTTTTCAGTCATGTTATCAACCCCCTTAAAATTTAATATAGTAATTATATTGCTTGGATATGGGGTTACGGGGAATCGAACCCCGGTCTTAGCCCCCCGAAGGCCATATGCTGCCTTGCAGAGCCCGTTTCTGAACCGAAAAGGGCTTTACTACACCATAACCCCAAATGTTGCGCAATATACTCAATTACTATAGCATTTATACTTTGAATGTGCAATATTAATTTATGCTTGGATGGATACTTCTTGCCGTCGGCATTGCGGGATTCGGGCTCGCTGCATACTGGGATCTGAAGACGACAGAATTCCCGGACTGGCTGCCCTATTCCATGATAGTCCTTGCCCTTACAATCAGGGCAATATTCGCTGTCATATACATGGATGCCTGGATTTTCTTGTCCTCACTGCTCATAGGCTCTGGATTCCTTGTCTTGGGACTCTTCCTGTATTTTACAAAGCAGTGGGGCGACGGTGATGCCTGGTTGCTCGGCGTGCTGTTCTTCCTGTTTCCCAATGAGACCGGCTTTGCCGTAGCTACATTTTTTCCCTTCCCTGTTGCAATGCTATTCAATTTCTTCATAATATCATTCGCCTACCTTCTCGTGTACTCCATAGCCCTGGGGGTCA
>JAFCEM010000070.1 GCA_017609145.1 Candidatus Aenigmatarchaeota archaeon
GGATAAGTGCGCTGGAGAATTCGAGGAAAAAATACGCCGGGTCTTTGACTCATCCAGGAAAACAAATGAAAAAAAGTAGAGCTTCTGGAAAAAAACTCAAAGTAACAATGAAAGCAGCCCCGGCAGAGCTGGCCGCGCCTTTTTTTTCAAGACACAAGGCCTTTTTTCTCAATACTCTTGTCCCTTGTGCGGCCCTTTTCGCGATAACGGTATGGTTCTGCAGAGGATGGTTAGAAGAAGGTGTGACGGTAGGAGACTTACCAGGAAGCGTGGCATGGCTCTGGCATTACAAGAACGCATTTTTCGGAGTCGAAGAATATTCGACATGGAATCCGTGGTGGTTCTGCGGGCATTCTTTTGTGCTCATTAATCTCGGCCTTTTAAGGTACCTGCTGGTCATGCCATTTGCCTTTCTTGTCAATGATCTCAACGAGGCCATGAAAGTGGCTTGCGTTTTTGCTCAATCTACTGCCGGCGCTTTCATGTTCTTTTTCGCAAGGTATCTCTTCAAATCCACCTACAAGGCGTTTTTTGCCGGCCTCTGTTATGCCATCCATCCTATTGTCATCGCGTTCGGTTTCACCACAAGTCATCTGGAGTTCCCCTTTTATTACCCTGTGGTCCCGATTTTCTTCCTTTGTGTGGCGAAGCTCGCGAAAGAAACGTCATTCAAAAACCTTTTTTTCGCATCCCTCGCGATCTTCGCGGCGATATGGATTGATACGGAGCGATTTGCGGTGACTCTCCCCTTTCTTATTGTCTATTTCATATACGAAAGGACCTGTCTTCTCAACAGTAAAGGAATGCGGCTTCCCCATATAATAAAGGAAAACGCAGTGCCGCTGATTCTTCTCGGGATGTTGACCTCTCTTATCGGCTTTTTTGTTATGTTTCCTGCCTTCTACGAAAACCGCTATCACACGCTTTTTGAAGAGGGGACCCTTTTAAAAATGTTCGAACAATTTACTTTTAATAATCCCTATTATGTTTTTGACAGACATGGAGAACTCGTAAGGTCGTGGGGGGAATATTTGCCGGGAACTTTAACCGGAAACGCCGGAATGTTCTACATAGGGCTGATCCCCTTCTTTATGATCTCCTTTTACTTGATGTTCTGGGATAGGACTCTTCCTCATTACAGGTATTTTTTTCTTTTCTTTATCTGCACGATACTTGCCGTCTGGATTTCCTTCGGCTCTCATAGTATCTACGAACAGGCGAGCAAGGTGACGGATCTTCTTCTTAAAGACAGATTATTCGTTCGAAGCGGGGAGTATCCCAAGTTTCTCTCAGTTTTCTTTCTCCTCTTTTTCTTTCCGGCTTTTATTTTTGGAATCAGGTCCATAAAGCTGCGCGCCTCTGGTCAAAAGCCCAACTACACGCTCTTGGCACTCCTGCCCGCCCTGATTTTTATTATCCTGTTTACCAGACCGTTCATGTACCTGCGCAAATTTGTCTTTTTGTATTCTCGCGTCCGGGGTGTTACATATTTCACGTCAATTTTCCCCCCTTTCGCCCTTTCAATCTGTTCCGTGTACGCATTCTACCTACTTGAAAGAATTATCTCGAGGAAATACTCTGTTGGAATTGCCTTTGGAATTCTTGTTTCAGCCATGCTTTTTGATTTTTCTCCCTATCAGAAAGATTTTCACCTTTATTATGAAAAAGGCGTGATGACGGATCTGAGGAATATCAGCAGAAAAATAAGGCAGGATAGTGAAACGTGCAGGACACTATGCCGGGAATCCTACAGCCCCCTTTTTGACATGAGTGTTTTGTATTCCAATACGCCCAGCGCATGGGCGTGGCTTAACTGGGATTCACCTAAGCATCAAGGCGATTTTATCATGAACCACGTATATGCCAAGCTACACAGGCCGGAGACAATTGACGAGGCACTGGAAAACGCGGGATATGCAAATGTAAAATATCTCGTCTTTTCTCTGTTCGAAGGTCCTCCGCCTCCTCCAACGGACAATCTCACGCTGGTTATGAAAACGGCTAATTTCCTCCTTTATGAAAATCGGCTTTTTAAAAAGTATGCGGAAGTCTTTGAAACAAGTGGGGACCACAATCCCGATTCTCTGCTCAAAATCATTGATGAGAGGCACGTTAAATATCTTGACTTTGAGAGGAATTCGCCCACCACCATAACCGTGGATGTAGAAGTGGACAGAGGTTGCATTCTGGGCATATCCGAGTCCTGGTACCCCGGCTGGTACGCCGTCGTCGACGGTTACCAAACGCCTTCTCAAAGAGTAAATCATTCATTTCAGGGGGTCGTGCTTTCACCGGGCAAGCACACCGTGGTATTCAAATACCAGAAACCCATTTACTTTCTGCTCTCGGCTGCAGTTTCAATAGTGACTATTGGTGCATCGATGCTCATGATCTTCTTCCATCTTCCAAAGTCTGGAGGAAAAATCAGTCCTAAATGATGAATAAATTCTTCAGCAAAACTTTGACAAAAGCTCTCATTACCGCCCTCTTATCGCTAGTTGTTTACTGGTTCACCCTTGCGCCGACCATTTCCGGGGAAGACAGTGGAGAGCTTATTTCTGCCGCCTATTGTCTCGGGATTGCACATCCTCCAGGTTATCCTCTTTGGTGTCTTCTGGGCAAATTATTCATCGAAATTACGCCATTTGAAGATGTTGCAATGCGTGTGAATTTTATGTCAGCACTTTTCGCATCGTTTTCCGTCTTTCTCCTTTATCTGCTCATTTATGGCCTTGTAAAAAACGGCTGGTGTGCATTTGTGGGTTCCTTGTGCTTCGCTTTTTCTGAATGCTTTTGGTCCCAGAGCAATATAGCCGAGGTATATACTCTTAATATATTCTTTATCATTCTCATAATTTACCTCCTTGAAGTCTGGAAACGACGCAAGAGAGATTACATTCTGCTGATTTTGGCCTTTGCATACGGACTGAGCTGCAGCAATCATCCTACCATGTGGCCGCTGGGGCTGCCCTTTGCTGCATATGTCTTTTATTACGACCGCGACCTGTTACGGCTCAGAAAGCCGGCCGTTCTCCTCGCGTGCGTTTTCTTGTTCTTGCT
>JAFCEM010000014.1 GCA_017609145.1 Candidatus Aenigmatarchaeota archaeon
AATACATGAACAGCAAGCTGAAGAACGACAAGCTCCTGCTCTTCGTTGATGAATGCCATGAGGCATCTATCGAGAGTATGGAATGGCTCAGGACCCTTGCGGACCAGATAGAGAATATGTCTGTGATTGTGGCGGGGCTGCCTGTTTTGGAGGGAATAATAAAGAGCAGGCTTGAAACACTCATGAGAAGGGTAAGCACGCGAATAGAGCTCACCAACCTGACAAAATCAGAGACAAGAGAACTCATAAAGAAAAGAATAGAGGAGAGCGGCGGTGATGACATAAGACCATTTACCCATGACAGCATTGATTACATTTATGAAAAGACGGGGGGCTTCCCACGGGAGATCCTGAGGGTGTGCAATGAAATGCTTCACAAGGCAATCGAGAACAGCACGACCACGATTGACATGGATTTCATAAATGAGGTAAGCACGCCGGAAGAAAGGGTATCACTTGAAACAATCAACAACCTGCCGGACAGGCAGAGGGTAATAATGGAAATACTGTCTGAAAAGGATGAGCTGACCCCGTCAGAGATAATAGCCAACCTCAAGATTGATGAATACAAGGACAAAGAAAACGCGGTGCGTTCAATCAATAACCTACTTAGGCGTCTCATGAAGGACGGTTTTGTAGAAAGGAAAAGGGTAGGCAAGAGTTACAAATATAAGGTCTCCAGAAGATTCCAGACCCTGATGGTAAATGCGTGATAACTTTTAAATAGCTTATATCCAATAATATGACACAAATGGTGGTTTGTTATGGAGGAAAGGATCAAAAGCAGAAGACTGATAGGAAAGGTTCTGATTTCTGAAGAAACCGGAAAGAAATTCGGCGTAATCAGCGACCTTGATTATGTAACAGACTCCGGCGAGCTTATAAACCTGGCACTTACGGAAACAACAACACACACTTCAACACTCAGCCTTCAGCAGGACGAAAAGGGAAGGTTGCTGATGCCTTTCTCGGCGGTAAAATCTGTGGGGGATTTTGTCATTGTCAGTGAGAAGGACATAATCTAGGATATAAATGCCCTTATCTCTTGTATTATTCTTTCTCCCCCAACCATATCAGGAACTATAACCATGTTTGCACCCGCTTTGTAAAGATTCTTTGCTTCTTTCTCAGACGGTGCCCTTGCAAATATAGTAGCTTCGGGATTGAACCTTCTTGTTTTGTCAATAAGGAAGCATGACGTATCCACGTCAGGTATTGTAACTATTACGAGCCTGGCTTTGTAGAGGTTGGCTTTCCTGAAAACGTCTTCGTTATCAGCACTGCCATAAATGCAATATATGTTGTTCTGGTTGAGTTTCTTGACAATCTCGGGGTTATGCTCCACCACAACGAATTTCTGGTTCTTCTCTGCAAGATATTTCGCTATCTTGCCACCCATCCTGTCGCAGCCGAACAGCACGTTATGCTTTGACAGCTTTTCCATAGGACGCATTTCAATTCTGTATAGATGTTTTGGGTATGTGAAACGTTTCAGCTTGAACATGTCAAAACGCGTGAGGAAGGAGTAGATGTTGTGCCTGAACATCATCATATACGGTGTGATGAGTATGGATATTACCACGGTTGTTATGATCAGCGAATATAACCCGGTCGAGAGATGGCCAAGCACCAGGCCCTGTGATGCTATTATGAACGAGAACTCGCTCGCCTGCCCGAGACCAAAGCCGACTGTTGAGGATGTCCTGCCACCATAGCCAAGAAATAGATATATCAGGCTAAGTATAATCGGCTTTGCAAGTACCAGTGCAAGCAGTATGAACATAAACTGCGGGAACATACCCGATATTATGCCGACATTGAGCTGCATCCCAAGAGTTGTGAAGAATATTATGGAAAAGAAGTCCCTGAGTGAATGAGTTTCCCCCACAACCTCAAGGCTGTAGGGAAAGTTCGCAAGCGCAAGACCTGCCACAAATGCGCCTATCACAATTGAAAACTCAAGCATGTAAGAAAGCCCAATGAACAGGAAACATGTTGAAATTGCCGTAAGCAACAGTATTTCAGAGTCCTTTGCGGCATAGTCAAGCACCTTCGGGAAAACGAACCTGTTCAGTATCATTGCAAAGAGGAATATACCCAGACCCTTTATCACTATCATGCCCATTGTATCCAGTGAGATGAACGCAACATTACCTAAAAGCGGCATTGCCAGGATAACAGCAACATCCTGGACGAGCAGGACCCCCAGCATTATTCTGCCGTGAAGCGTATTGGCCTCGTTCTTGTCAACGAGTAGTTTGGTTACCACCATGGTGCTGCTGAATGCCAGGAGCAGGCCTATATAAACACTGAGAAGGGCATCCAGGCCCATTGCACCCGCCAGCAGAAAACCGGCA
This sequence comes from Candidatus Aenigmatarchaeota archaeon, assembly GCA_017609145.1. Taxonomy (GTDB): domain Archaea; phylum Aenigmatarchaeota; class Aenigmatarchaeia; order QMZP01; family QMZP01; genus JAFCEM01. The sequence continues at coordinate 2,358 of JAFCEM010000014.1, forward strand.
AAGAATGTTATTATGATCTGCAGAATGCCGCCAAAAACAGACGCTTTCCCGACGCTTTTCAGCTTCTCGAAATCTATTTCAAGCCCTACGGTGAAGAGAAGGAAAGCAACACCAAGCTCCGCAAGGGTTCTTATCTCCGCGCCATTAGTGATTAGTCCAAATCCCATCGGTCCTATGAGGACACCCGCAATCACGAATGCTATGAGCATTGGCTGCTTGAGGAGCTTTGCGAAGTAAGCGAGTACAGTAGCAATACAGATTATCAGCCCCAAGTCAAATAACAAGGACATATCAGCCATGTATATATTTGTTTGGGCAATTTAATAAATTCCAACATTTATTCTTTCAGATCCCTTATACCCTCTAACTTCACAGCAAAGACCGTTTCACCCTCCGGAAGGCATGGGGAATCTATGAGCTTTGCAATCCTCTTCTCTGCCTTACTCTTCCTTAGGTATAGCCTGAATGTCGCTTGGTGGCCGAGTATATGCCCGCCTATTGGTGCCGTGGGGTCGCCAAAAAGTATATCAGGCCTTGACATGACCTGGTTGGTAACATAAACGGCAAGGTTGTAGACGTCTGCGAGTTTCTGAAGCTGGTGAAGGTGCCTGTTCAGCTTCTGCTGTCGGTTTGCGAGCGTTCCCCTTCCGGTGTAATCGCTTCTGAATGAAGATGTCAGGGAATCGACTATGATGAGCTTGATATTGTGCTGCTTTATTATCTCTTCCGCCTTTTCCGCGAGTATTACCTGGTGATCGCTGTTGTACGCCCTTGCGGCCATGATGTTGTTCAGCGCTTTCTGCGGGTCCATGCCCAGCGCCTTTGCCATTTCTATTACCCTTTCAGGCCTGAAAGTCTGCTCTGTGTCAATAAAAATCGCTTTTCCTCCGAGCCCGCCCTTCTCAGGCGGCAGTTGCACTGTCACAGCAAGCTGGTGCGCGAGCTGGGACTTGCCGCTTCCGAATGCCCCGTGTGCTTCTATTATAGACTGTGTCTCAACCCCGCCACCAAGCAGCTGGTCAAGGCTCTTGGAACCTGTTGTTATCCTGCCGACCATCTCCCTTTTCTTGAGTATCTTTGTCGCGGGCTCGAAGCCCATCTCAAGCTTCTCCCTTGCTGCTGCTATTATCTTACCTGCCGTCTCTTCACCAACACCCGTTGCAGTGGACAGCTCCCCTGAAGATGCAGCGGCAATGGACATCAGGTCAGCATATCCGGATTCCTTGAGCTTCTCCAATGTTTTCTCGCCCACACCGGGCAATGATTCTATTCCTGTTTTTTCAGCCATGACAACCACAACAAACCAAAAAATTCAGCTCCTTTCAATTACCTAGTTGATTCTAACTTTTAAATTCTTTTAATCCGGGGGAACATGTAGTTTGATGCCATCAAACTCTTCATCCCTGATTTTCTTTATACGGGCATATTCTCTTATTAGTTCTTCCATCGGGATGTCTATTTTTTTTAATCTTTTCCACCATGGCAGGCTTTTTGTGTATGCCTCTGTAAGGCTTTTGTCAGGATTTTTTTCATCAATTGGGTAAAGGCTATACTCAGAAATTATATTTCTGCGATTTTTACAGCCATCATTGTATACATAGTTATCACCTATTTTAGTAGTAAACACAAGATGATGTTTGAGGTTCCCGTTGTCTGTTTCATAGTCACGAATGACCATACATATTGTTCTTTCTTTGATTGTTTCTTTAATCCTTCCACCTTATAGTTCCTTGATTAAATACTCGGCTTCCTTCTTAACATCAACATCTGAAACATCATTTGCGACAAGCTCAAGGCTATCCGTGAAGGCATTCTTCTTTACCCTGCCCCTGATAATGAATTCCCTGCCCAGGTTTCTGAAATGCTCGTATATGGCAAAGGGGTCATTCGATGCCTCGGCTATTTTTGCCAGCTCATCAGTGCTTTTGCCGAACACCTTTTCGGCCATTTCCCTGAAGAACACGACCCTTATGTTGTCCGTGCCGTCGTCAATCACCCCCGAAAGCACAAGCTGTGGTTTTGGTTTGACCTTGCCATGTTCCTCGCAGTACCATTCACTGTCTTTCTGTGTCACCCTTGCATCGCATGTAGGACACACGTTGTAAAAGGGGTTTCTCCTGAAGAGCTGTACAAGCGCTGCGCGCGCTTCCTCGAACGCTCCTTCGCGGAACTCGCTTATGGCGTGCCTCTTTGCAGGCATCGCCCCCGTATCTGGACTGCCTGGTCGTGTGTCCTGGAGGGGTTTCTGCGCCTCTATCTTCGCGTCGCTCTTCTCCAGTATGCCCTTGCCAATCCTGAGCTCAGGGTTATCCATATTGTCCACTTTTACATAGCCCCCTGTAAGCTTTATGCAGTCGCCTTCGTTAAGGCAGAGCTTCTTAATGAGCCCGACTTCATCGTTCCACATGGACATCCTTACCGTACCTGTCTCGTCCCCGAGAATGATATTCATCACCTGTCCCTGCTTCCCGTTCTTCTCGAACTGCCTGGGCTCCATAATCCTTACTATCCTGGCAGTCATATCTACCGCCCTGAGCCCGGGTACGAGGTTGCATACCTTGAGCTCCCTTTCCCTCTTCTTCAGCAGGCTCACACCAAGCTCACGTGCAACGATGTGCATCGCGCCCTCTTTCGAGACAAGACCCGAAAGCTCGTCCTGCTTCTCTTCAATGAGCTTTTTGATTTCATCAGCGCTGGTGCCCGATTTCTCGGATATCTTCTTTATCACATCTTCGAGAGAATTCGCAGAGTCCATGTAGAATTAGTGGAGTTAATTCTTATATTTTAATCGGTGGCATTTTCATTCATGCACCCAAATATTAATCCTCTTCTTCGGATTCGTGTTTTATGAGCACGGCTCTGTCCTTGCAGTGCTCCATGTTGATTGTTTCATCAGTGATGAACCTTTCCCTCAGCTTACAGAAACCGAGAATAATAGATATGCCGGAGACTCTTCTGAGTTCCTCTTTCTTCTTCACGAAATACGGACACTTCCTACAGGCATACTGTGGCATAAGACTCTGTGTTTTAATTGTTTCAAGGTTTTTTAAGTTTGCCATGCATGAGCATTTTGGAAATCAATGCTTTCTGAAAGCTGGTACTCTCATAATACGGATAAAGGATGATTTTCTGAAACCTATATTATATTTGCAGTACCTCATCCACAGGCAGGGATTTCATGGTTTGTGGATATCACCGTGTCCAAAGTGGGATTTTTATGGGAAACGTTTTTAAATGTTATTAACAACTAAATGGTTATGAAACCACACAAAGCATTCGATGTTTACTTGGATATTGAAGATGAGAGATATATTGGTTTAGGAATTTCTATTGACCCCACGATTATGGATTATCTTAATAATGGAGATGGCAGATACAAATATATTGAAATGAAAAAAAATAATGGAATTTGGTTAAAAAAAGATAATATGATCGGTGTTTCTTATACTCCGCATCGAATACCCAGTGATGCTGATGAAATAAATTCAATGTCAACACTGTTGATATCAGATCATGTATATAATGACTGTCTCGGGAAAGCGGAGTTTCTGCGTGTAAGAAAAAAAAATGGTAGAGTCACCCTCAAAAAAATCACAATAATATAGACAGGTAAAGATCGTTTTGTCATTTAATTCCTTCACAGAAGATATGCTTTTATTTCTTTGCAGCAACGCTTTTACAATGGAAGAAAAAGACAAGGCTAAGGAAGAAAAGATACTGGTTTTGTCAGTGGACAGGGACAATGATATAGGCCAGAAAACGAAGTTCAGGGGCCCCATAATCGGCAGGGAGGAAGTGCTCAAGGCGTCTGTCGAGCTCGGTATGGCTGACCCTGAAGACTCAGACTTCAATGCAATGTTCCAGGCCCTTAAGGTTTATAATGAGATAAAAAATAAGTACAATGCAGAGCTTGCAGTGATTACAGGGCACCAAAACGTAGGCCTAGAGTCCGATAAGGAGATATCAAAACAGCTGGATGATGTACTGAAAAAGTTCTCAGCTGATTACAGCATACTTGTGACAGACGGAGCCGAGGACGAGCACGTGATACCCATAATACAGTCAAAGATACCCATAATGTCGGTCAAGAGGGTTGTTGTGAAGCAGTCGGAGCAGCTCGAATCAACATATTACAAGATAAAGGATTTCATTACAGAGTCCCTTGACAACCCGAAGTTCTCGAGGCTGGTCTTTGGCCTGCCTGCGATAATACTCGTGCTATTCGCCGTTTTCGGTTCCGAGGGCGGAAGGGTGATACTCGGTGTGCTCGGTACCTATCTACTAGTCAAGGGATTCAAACTTGAGAAGTACTTCACGGGTGCGTTCAATGAGCTGAAGACCTCACTGACCAGAAGGCGTTTTGCTTTTTTCACCTATATCATAGCAGCCGCTTTCATAGTCCTTGCATCATACAGGGGCTATGAAGCAATACTGGAATGGATGAATGTGGGACTTTTCGAGGTCTTTTCGGCGTTCGTCACATCTTCAATCTACTTTTATTTCCTGGCCGGGGCAATAGCGTGGATAGGTAGAAGCGTTAGCATGACTTCTGAAAAGAGAAGCGGAAGAAAGATAGTCTCAGTGCCAATATTTGGTTTTGCGGTTGCCCTCGTGGTCTATAACGCAGCTCACATCATACTTATGCCGCAGATATCAATGCTCACTTTCATATTCTCAATAGTCGCGGGCTTCGGCCTTATGTTCGTGGCACTTTTCATCGAGTGGAAATATTAGTTTCCACTTTCTATTCATAATTCACCCCCTTCCCGCAGAGCATTTTGGAAACAACTCACACTCTCCCGTTCTTTGATGAGCCTTAGCCTTTCTGGGAAAGCGGTTAGCTTCCGTAAGAAAGGCTCAGGTAAGTCTCACTTTTGAGCGTGGAAAAAATACTACTAGAAAATATATTTTTGAAAGGATTTGTTTTGTTAGAATGAATTTGAAATATGTTTTGATTATTATATTATATATAATATGTTAAATAAAATATATATTGTAAATTATATATTAAGGCAAAGGATACATTTATATTTCAAAAAGTTATAAAATAAGCATAGAATTTGTAAAAGAATACTCACCACTACATGTTTTACCTGGAGTAAAATAAAAGAGGATGTATATATGGCTGAGAACGAAAAGAGTGCGCTTCATGACTTGTTTTTGAGAGAAAAACCAGTTAAGATTCTCGTCGGTCTCAGAACAACCAAGAATCCCGTTTATGCTACTCTTCTCTCAAAGGATGCCGACTGTACCTATTCCCACACAATAAAGATACTGAATGCATTCAAAAAACTGGGTATGGTGGAGTTTGAGAAGAAAGGAAGGATAAAGACAGTCACGCTCACCAGTGACGGTGCAGAGATAGCAGGGAACATGGACAGTATTGTGAGGAAGTTCATCCGCTTGGAACAGAGCCTTGATGCCGCCGTGAAGGAGTCCGCAGGCAAAGACAGCAAAAACACCAAAAAAAGGAAAAAGAGATAATTCTTACCACTCCTGGTAAATTATGAAAAATATTTTTTGGTACTGCCATGAAATCAGCGGTTTTTCCACCAACTACAACCAAAACCCATAATTTTATATATTACTTAGAATAATAATAAATAATCTGGCCAAATGCTTTCCTGGGGAAGCAAGCTTACTCAATGAACCATTCCCAAAACTGTGGATTTATGTTCGCACTACTGGTAAATCCTGAAACAGTGTTTTTGGGTTATTTTGGCCTTCCGGAGGGTAGCCTCTGGAAAGAAAACATGGATAGAAAATAACATGCCTGACTTGGCCGTCTGAACCAATCAGGTCCCGTTAAAATTTGGAGGGTGAGAATATGAAGAAAAAAATCAGCGACATAGTTCTGAAGAATGTCAACCCCCCTGATTACAAATCAGTTCTCTCAAGCGACGATCTTGCCGAGGTTCTTGTGCAGCGGCTCGGGGTCCAGCGCAAGCTCAGCAGGGCAAACCATGCAAAGCTCCTGAAGTTCCTTCTCCACGCCAGGAAGAACAATACTCCACTTGATATCGAGACAATAGCCAGGGTTCTGGGAGTCAGCGTCTCCCAGACGTATGAAGAGATAAGAAAATGGAGAACACTGCACCTGCTCGACTTTGTGAGGGTTCAGGTAAAAAACAGCAACCATTTCATGAAGGGCTACATGCTGTCCGGAACAAGCGTGAACCAGCTTGTGGACAAGGCAACATCAAGCATAAACGCTTTCGTAAGAAGGACAAGAAGAATAGCAAAGGACTTTGACGATTATATCGCGGCAGAGATAGCTAGAGAGGCAATACCGTCAAAACAAAGAAAGCCAGATTCCACTACTGGTAAAACCCAGAGTAGTGAGGATTCTGGCGACAAAAAACCAGAAAAATCCCGGGATTCCGAGAACCTGTCAGAATTAGATATTTGAATATATACTTTATATAAAACCTAATAATAAATATACTATCAAATAGATTTATTATTAAAAACATATTACAAAATATATTTCACCAAACACAAAAGTGAGAGTTTTGCACAAAAAATTTATAACTTTGACAGTCATTAATAGAGATGAAAAACAGCCACCAACTGTTTGGTTTCAGAAGCCTGGCTGCACTTTTCGCCATGTTGAATGTATTTTTCATATGTAGCGGCCGGCCAGATACCTGTGATGCCGAACGACTGAATACAGGATATCTGTCGAGAAAAGCAGCAAAAGTGACGAAGGATAATGGTTTATCTCTCCTAACCCCTTACGGAAAGGAATTCATAAAAAGCATGTAATTTGCTGCTTTTATTTCTGCAGAGAATAACGGCCTTGATAGTATTAGTTACGCAACAGACGAATACGACCGCAGGATGTCTGAAGAACAAAATAGGCCAAAAGAAAACACTAATGATATTTAAATAATCCGATCAAAAACTAAATATGAGGCCAAAGAAGCGGGGAAAACTGATTCACAGGACTGCCCATAAAAGGGAGAGAGCGCCTTACAGCACCAACATGAAGATATTGCTCTCCGTTTTTATCCTGCTTCTGATAGCACTCTGGGTAATACTCCTGCTTACAGGAGTTCATATCATAGGACTCGTGCTGCTGACCATCGTGATACTGATAGTGCTTATAGCTTCCTGGTTTCTTCTCAACATAAAATTTGTCGTGAGTGACTTGGGAGTCTTTGCAGTTCTTGGCCCGGCAAAGTACAGGATAGCTATTGACAAGATAATTCTTACTGCAAAAAATCCGGCAGAGTTCATAAAAAAGATAAAGACAAGAGCATAAAATTTTTGTAACCAAATAAAAAGCTTCCATTCAAATTTCGTATAGAATAGAATTCAATTGATAGTTGACTGTGTACGACATAGTCTTCATCATTGTTTGCAAGGTGCTGCCTAATGCCGTGTGTTGGAATTGATTGTGACATAAGGAAGGAAAAGGTTTCTTTCATGGAATGCTCTGTCTGCGACAAGTGCAATAAGTTCCCGAGCCTGCTCAAAAAGAAGTTCCTGTTCCCGTCCATCCGGAGCGGAAACCCAAAGATTTCCGTGACCATGCTGACATCCTGCCCGAGGCAGGCCTACCTTAAAATGACGAAAGATTTCTATATTAGCCGGAGCGGGATAATAGCAACCAACATAGGATCTGCACTTCATGAATATCTTCAGGGTGTATCTGACATATCAGAGAAATTTATAAGGTGGACGACCCCAGAGGGCCACGAATGTGTCGGATACATTGATGCCCTGAGCGTGACAAAGAGGATACTCTACGAACTTAAAACCACACCCCATGGATGGCACATAAGGGATTATGGTGCCAAGGATCAGCATATACTCCAGCTCCAGATTTATGCGACCATACTAAAGCAGATGAACGGTGTTGATCTTCACGGGCTCAGGCTCGTTTACATCGGGCTCGGGGACAAGGACTGTCTGGAGATTGATGTGCCATATGAGGACAAGACAGACTTCATAAACCAGAAGACGGCGCTTCTCCAGAAACATATAGATGAGGGCATAGTGCCCAAAGGCGAGCCCATGTGGCCCGAATGGGAATGTGATTACTGCCAGTTCTCTGATGACTGTCCGAATAAGGTAGAAAAAAGGGCCTCTGAGATGGAAAAGGCCGAGGATTCAGTGATGGAAAAGCAGAGCAAAAACAACCTCCCGATGGACACGGAGGAAAAAACCAAAGAACTGGATGCTGAGCCGGACAAAGCGCCCGAAGATCTGCAGAGAGCTAAACAATCCACCTTAATTTTTTAAATCAAATATATAATCAAATTATATGAGACTTCTGCACACCATTATACTCATCATATTAATACTGATAGGAATACTTGTGGGTGTATCATTTATCTTTGCTGACTTGTTTTGGTTCAACGCAGTAGGATATGCTGACATATATGTGACAATAGTGCTGACATCTATCGGTCTTGGTGCACTCTTTGCGGTGATGTTTTTCTTTTTTGCCCTGCTGAACATAAAGATTGCAAAAAGGTTCTCTATAAGCAAATCAGATAGAAAGAGCGCGAACGAAAAACCTTTCATCATCCTCGCCTTCATATTTGCCATTTTCATAGGCATGGCATTCACCAACTGGGAGGTTTTGCTCAGGGCACTCAACCCGTCTGTTTTCGGTGTGATTGACCCTGTTTTCGGGCTTGATATAGGATTCTATGTTTTCAGCCTGCCCTTCTATCAGCTTTTGTTCAGCTATATAATCTCGGTGCTGGTTTTGACAATGTTACTGAGTTTCTTTTTCCATCTCACACATTCGGACCTTTTCAAAAAACCGAAAATCGACGATATTGAAACAGAAGAGGGAGTGGAGGTAAGGGCATTCCTTGACTTCTCGAAAATAAAGAAGAGTATCACTCCCCACATGAGCATACTGCTTGCGCTGATATTCTTTGTTGCATCATTTGGGTTTCATATTGCCCAGTATAACCTGCTCTTCGACCAGAGCGGCGTGTTCTTCGGTGCCGGGTTCACCGACCTGAACGTTACGTTGCTGTTTCTAAACGTCGGTTTTTTTGTTTCAATAGCAGTAGGCATCTTGTTTATCCTGAACCTCTGGATAAAGAAATGGAAGCTTCCCTTTGAGGGTGTGGCCATACTTGCAATCATAATGTTCATAGGCGTGCTTGTTGCGGGCGTTGTCCAGATATTCCAGGTGGGGCCTGATGAGTACAACATACAAAAACCATACATAGAATTCAATATAGGCAGCACGATTGCTGCTTACGGTCTGGACAACATAGAAAACAAGATGTTCCCGGTTTTATACAATCTTACTGTGGATGACCTTAACCAGAACAGCGAAACAATCAACAACATAAGGCTGTGGGACTGGAGGCCGCTTCGGGATACCTATACACAGCTCCAGCTTTTCAGGACGTATTATGACTTTGTTGATGTGGATATTGACAGGTATCAGCTGAATGGTGAATACAAGGAAGTCATGGTTTCGCCAAGGGAACTGGATATCAATGACCTGTCATCAACTGCAAGGACATGGGTAAATGAGCACCTTGTTTACACACATGGTTATGGTGTGGTTATGAATCCGGTAGACAAGGTTTCACAGGAGGGGATTCCCGAATTCTATATAAAGGATATCCCACCAAAATCCGATTATGATAGCTTGGATATAGACAGGCCCGAGATATATTACGGAGAAAAGACATCACAATATGTTATAACCAAGACAACAACAGAGGAGTTTGATTACCCGAGCGGAGACCAGAATATATACACCTCGTACAACGGCACAGGTGGTGTGCCTATTGGCGATCTGTTCAGCAGGCTGGTCTACGCAATAAGGTTCGGTTCTATAGAGCTTTTCTTTTCTGGGTCAATGACACCCCAGAGCAGTATATTACTGCACAGGAATGTGGGTGAAAGGGTCAGCACAATAGCACCATTCCTTCACTATGACAGCGACCCGTACATAGTGCTGTCAGACGGCAGGCTTTACTGGATAATAGACGCCTACACAGTAACGGACATGTACCCATACTCAGAGCCAGTATATTCCCAGAACCTCGGATACTTCAATTATATGCGCAATCCGGTAAAGGTGGTTGTTGATGCCTACAACGGGGATGTTACATTTTATGTCATTGACAACAGCGAGCCGCTCATCCAGACATATTCCAGGATATTTCCTGACATGTTCAGGGACATCTCGGAGATGCCCGCAGGCATAAGAGAGCATATCAGGTATCCCGAGGACATTTTCACGGTGCAGGCGGCACTGTACTCTGTTTATCATATGCAAAACCCGCAGGTCTTCTACAACAAAGAGGATGTCTGGGATATCCCGAATGAGGTTTACATGGGCAACATGCAATCCATGATACCTTATTATGTGATAATGAAGCTCACCGAATCAGAGATTGAGGATTTCATGCTTATGATACCGTTCAAGCCAAGCGGTACTGACAAGCAGAACATGATAGGGTGGATGTCCGCCAACTGTGATGCAGATAACTACGGTAAGATAACAGTCTACCAGTTCTCAAAACAGGAGCTCGTGTACGGGCCCATGCAGATAGAGTCAAGGATAGACCAGGACACGGAGATATCCCAGCTCATAACACTGTGGAGCCAGAGCGGTTCGAGCGTCATAAGGGGCAACACACTTGTGATACCCATAAAGAACTCAATACTCTACATAGAACCGCTTTATTTACAGGCTACACAGGAGGGGAGCCTGCCGCAGCTCAAGAGGGTCATAGTTGCCTACGATGACAGGCTCAGCATGCAGAATACGCTTGGAGAGGCCCTTGCGGAAGTTTTCGGGGGAGAGGTGACTCCGCCTGGCCCGGGCACCGGGCACGATACCGCAGAGCAGATTCTGGCGCAGGTATCACAGCTCTATGAGCAGGCCCAGACAGCCCTCCATTCGGGTGATTTCGCTGCTTATGCCCAGTACATAGAACAGATCGGCGCCCTGCTTGAAGAGTATGCATAGGCCTGAACCAAAGAAAACGAATGATATATATCCGTTTCAACAAATAATTAAAACATGAAGATTGCAGCATATTCTCTTCTTGTGTCGGTGTGAGGAGTATAATGCCTTTATCGATGGCACTTCGGAGAGCAATCATTGACAGGGCCTTTTTCGGAAGGAAAACACCGCAGATAACAAGAGAAACGACGGAAAATACCTCAAGCATCTTTATTGAATAAATCATGCAATGACTCTTGTGAGAGAATAAATTATTTATAATTGCTTCAACAAATAATTACACATGAAGTTCTCAGCATCTCTTCTGCTCATTCTCGTATCGTTCATAGTTCTTACGAGTGGGTGCACGAGCCTGGACCCGCAAAGCTTGGCGCTGACAAACCCTATGGTCAGCGGTTTCATGAGCAACTATCCTAATGCGGAGATAACGGTTATTCATTACGACGCATCTGAAGCAGTCAACATAATAGATGACATAAGGGCAGACTGCCAGAAGGACTGGCTCGAGCCCAAGGAACTTTATAAGGTCACTATTGTTGATGAGACATCAGGTCTGTCCGTTCTTGTCTGGATTGATGCCGAAGAAATGGAGATAGAGTGTGCCGTAAAGAAAGGGAATAGCATGAAGGGAGATGCAGATAACTGCTTAAGCCAGTGTAAGGAAAATTATGATTCATGCATAGAACAATGTAGCGCAAACGAAGCATGCTCAGATAAATGCGATATAGATTATGATTCATGTACAGGAGCATGTTCATATGAGACAATCTGCGTGGACATGTGTGGAGACGGGATGTGCAATGAGCTTGTCTGCATGGGCACGGGGTGTGCCTGTCCCGAAACCCCGGAGAACTGTCCTGAAGATTGCACAAATTACTGGGACAAGTCGGAATGTATAGACTCTGACGGACTTGATTACTACACGCGGGGATATGTGACCATATGCTCATGTTCATACCAGTATCAAATCACGCATCAGAAACCGGGAAATGCTGCGGACGGGTCCGGGGCAAACCCATATTCAGGTGATTCATCAAAATACATTATACCTTCAGGTGATTCATCAAAATACATTATACCTTCAGGTGATTCATCAAAATACATTATACCTACATCAGCAGTGCCCACAACATCATCAGGGTCCGAAACACCCATCACTTCGTGTGGTTGTTTCGAGGTGGTTGACGAATGCAAGGATTCTGTACTGACTGAGTATTACTGCACTGAGGACGGGGAAATTGGCTCTTTGATGTTTGAATGCCCGGAGACTTGTATCAAGGGTTCATGTGGCACGGGTCCAAACGGCACGGGTACAAAACGATGCTGGTCTGATGCAGACTGCGGAGAGAAACAGTTCTGCGAATTCGACAGCTGCTTTGTGCCAGCAGCTTCGAACACAGGAGATTATGTAAGGGGGACATGCATCGATATCCCTGAACTTTGTTATACTGTGTGGGCACCTGAATGCGGATGCGACGGCAAGACTTATGGAAATGATTGCACAAGAAGGATAGCAAAGGTTTCGAAGGCCTATGACGGTGAATGTAAAAATGAGACGTGCGCCAACGAGAGCGAGAAATTCTCCATTGTTTATGATGATTACCCCGACCACTGCTGCAGTGGTCTGACCGAGTGGTGGTCAGGCATGGATACGAGCATATCTATAGGTGATGCTTGTTACGAGACCGGCGCAATGGCAGGCGCACCGGTAGGT